>JACDBJ010000412.1 GCA_013695005.1 Pseudonocardiales bacterium | reverse complement strand
GACCTGCTCGACATCCGCAACTTCGGGGCCAAGTCGATCGACGAGGTCAAGATGAAGCTGATCGGGCTCGGCCTCGCACTCAAGGACAGCCCGCCCGGGTTCGACCCGTCCGCCGCGGCAGCCGAGTACGGCTCTGACGGTTACGACGACGACGACGGCCTCGGCGGCGGCTTCACCGATGACGGCCAGGACTATGCGGAGACGGAGCAGCTGTAGATGCCACAGCCGACGAAGGGCCCCCGGCTCGGGGGCTCGCCCGCTCACCAGAGGTTGATGCTGGCCAACCTGGCCACCTCGCTGTTCCAGCACGGCAAGATCACCACGACCGTGGCGAAGGCGAAGCGGCTGCGGCCCTACGCCGAGCGGCTGATCACCAAGGCGAAGGTCGGTGACCTGCACAACCGTCGCGAGATCATGAAGTTGATCCGCGACAAGGACGTGGTGCACCGTCTGATTGCCGACATCGGGCCGTTCTTCTCCGACCGCAACGGCGGATATACCCGGATCACCAAGACGCTGCCACGCAAGGGCGACAACGCCCCGATGGCGGTGATCGAGCTGATCTCGCAGAAGACGGTGGTCGACGAGGCCGACCGTGCTCGCCGGGTCGCCGGCTCGCGTGGCACCGATCCGAAGCGGGCGCCTCGGGGCAAGAAGGCGGAGGCGGCCGAGGGTGCCGAGGCTCCGGCTGAGGTCGAGGTGACCGAGGCTGAGGCTGACGTGACCGAGGGTGCGGCCGACGTGGCGGACGTCGCCGAGGTGGAGGAGAGCCCCTCGACCACCGACGCGCCGCACGGCGAGGGCAGCCACGCCCCGCTGCCCGACGGAGGGGAGCCCGAGGGCTACTCGATCAAGGGCAACGAGGACTCGAAGCTGTACCACACGCCAGAGTCGGCGTTCTACGGTCGCACGGTGGCCGAGGTCTGGTTCGCCACAGCCGAGGCCGCCGAGGCGGCCGGGTTCACGCTGCCGCCGTCCCAGCAGGACGACGACCCCGAGGGCGCCCCTGATGGAGACGACTCCTAGGTAGCGGTACGGCCGTGACATGAGCAAGCCTGGCTTGCAGCGTTACCGGCTGGATGTCGGCTACGACGGCACGGACTTCTCCGGGTGGGCGGTCCAGCCCGATCGCCGTACGGTGTGCGGCACGCTGACCGACGCGCTGGCCTTGCTGCTGCGGCAGCCGGTGCAGCTCACGGTCGCCGGGCGCACCGATGCCGGTGTGCACGCGACCGCGCAAGTCGCGCACGTCGATCTGCCGGCAGGCACTGACCCTGACCGGCTGCTGCACAGGCTCGCGCGGCTGCTCCCCGCAGACGTGCGGGTCCGGGCCATCTCGCCGGTGCCCCCTGAGTTTGATGCCCGTTTCTCAGCGGTGCGGCGGCACTACGCCTACCGGGTCGCCACGGCGGCGCACGGTGCGGAGCCGCTGCGCCGCCGCGACACGCTCGCCTGGCCGCACCCGGCAGACGTCGATGCGATGAACGCCTCCGCCTCCGGGCTGCTCGGCGAGCACGACTTCGCCGCGTTCTGCCGGGGCCGCGAGGGGGCGACGACGATCCGCGAGCTGCAGCGCCTGCACTGGACCCGCGAGGCGGACGGGGCGTTGGTGGCGGCGGTGTCCGCCGACGCGTTCTGCCACTCGATGGTGCGCAGCCTCGTCGGCGCCCTGCTCGCCGTCGGGCGCGGGCAGCGCCCGGCGGACTGGCCGGCCGGGTTGCTCACGCGTACCGAGCGGGCGAGCGACGTCGTGGTCGCCCCCGCGCACGGGCTGACCCTCGTCGGCGTCGACTACCCGCCGCTGGCAGAGCTGGCCGCCCGGGCGAGCGTCACCCGCAACCTCCGCAGACCGCCACTCGTGTGACAGAACATCCGCTCAGCGCATGATTTGCCACATGAGTGCGGGTGGCGGGACGGGTTGCGCGAAACCGGTCACACGTGCGGCGGTGACGATCTAGCGTCCGGGCATGGCCCGGTCACCGGTCACCCGCGCCCAGGTGGACGCCTACCGGTTCGGGCTGCGGCGGATGGATGCCGCGCTGGTCCGCCGCGACCCGGTCCCGCTGCACGAGGACATCCGCGGCCAGCGCCGGACGGTCGCCGCAGGGTTGGTTCTCGCCATGCTCGGGTTGGCGGTCGCCGCCGTCTACGGGCTGATCTTTCCCAACCCCGACTGGCACAAGCAGACCGTCGTGGTCGGCAGGCAGTCCGGGGCGCTCTACGTCGTCGCGCACGGCCCCGAACGGCTGGTCCCGGTGGCGAACCTCGCCGCGGCCCGGCTGGTGCTCGCCGCGATCTCCCCGGACCGGGCAGAGTCCGGCCAGGTGAGCCCGTCGATCGTGGAGGACGCGACGCTCGCGGACGCACCCCGGACCGCTGCGGCCG
>JACDBJ010000411.1 GCA_013695005.1 Pseudonocardiales bacterium | reverse complement strand
CCGCCGGGCCGGGGCTCGGCTTCGGACTCGGCGAAGGTGTTGGCGCGGGCGCGGGCGCGGGCGCCGGCGACGGTGTCGGCGCGGCTTTCGCGGCCTGCTTCTTTGCACCGTCCGGCTCGGCGGCGCTGACGTCCGACTTCTTTGGTTTCTTCGACTCGGTCACACGTTGTCCCTCGGGTCCGTCCGAATCCTCAGCCGGTTGGCGGCTGGGTGCCCAGCTGGTTGTCCATCGGCTCGCCCGCGGAGTCCTCCGCCTCGGCGTTGCGGGCCACCGCGATCAACGTGGCCCCCTCCCCGAGGTTCATCAGGCGCACTCCCTTGGTCTGGCGACCCGCCTTGCGGACCTGCTTCGCGACCGTCCGGATGACGCCGCCGCTGGAGGTGATGCCGTAGAGCTCGTCCTCCAGATTCACAATCAACGCGCCGACCAGGGTGCCACGCCGGCGGTCGTACTGAAGTGTAAGAACGCCCTTGCCGCCCCGGCCCTGCACCGGGTAGTCCTCCATCGGCGTCCGCTTGGCGTACCCGCCGGCGGTGGCCACCAGCACGTAGGTACCCGGCGTCACGACCCCCAGCGAGAGCAGCTGGTCGCCGGCGTTGAACCGCATCCCGTACACCCCAGACGTCGCCCGGCCCATCGGCCGAAGCGCGTCGTCGTCGGCGTGGAAGCGGATCGACTGGCCCTGCTCGGACACCAGCAGCAAGTCGTCCTCCGGCCCGCACAGCACCGCGCCGACCAGCTCGTCGTCGTCTCGCAGGTTGATGCCGATCAGCCCGCCGGTGCGGTTGGAGTCGTACTCGGTGAGCCGCGACTTCTTGACCAGCCCCGACCTGGTGGCCAGCACGAGGTACGGCGAGGCGTTGTAGTCGGTGATCTGCATGACCTGGGCGATCTGCTCGTCCGGCTGGAACGCCAGCAGGTTGGCCACGTGCTGGCCGCGGGCGTTGCGGTTGGACTCCGGCAGCTCGTAGGCCTTGGCCCGGTACACCCGCCCCTTGTTGGTGAAGAACAGGATCCAGTCGTGCGTGGAGCACACGAAGAAGTGCGCCACGATGTCGTCCTGCTTGAGCGCGGCCCCCTGCACGCCCTTGCCGCCGCGCCGCTGCGCGCGGTAGAGGTCGGTGCGGGTGCGCTTGGCGTAGCCGGTGCGGGTGATCGTGACGACGACGTCCTCGACGGCGATCAGGTCCTCGTTGGAGACGTCCCCGTCGTCGACGATCAGCCGCGTCCTGCGCTCGTCGCCGTAGCGCTCGACGATCTCCGAGAGCTCGTCGCGCACGATCTGCCGCTGGCGCTCCGGCCGGTCCAGGATGTCCTGGAGGTCGGCGATCTCCATCTCGATCTCGGCCAGCTCGTCGACGATCTTCTGACGCTCGAGCGCGGCCAGCCGGCGTAGCTGCATGTCCAGGATGGCCTGGGCCTGGATCTCGTCGATGTCCAGCAGGTTGATCAAGCCGGCCCTGGCGACGTCGACGGTGTCCGACGCCCGGATCAGCGCGATCACCTCGTCGAGCCGGTCCAGCGCCTTGACCAGCCCCCGCAGGATGTGGGCCCGCTCCTCGGCCTTGCGCAGCCGGTAACGGGTGCGCCGGACGATGACCTCGATCTGGTGCCGCACGTAGTTGCGGACCACCTGGTCCAGCCGAAGCGTGCGCGGCACGCCGCCGACGATCGAGAGCATGTTGACGCCGAAGCTGTACTGCAGCTGGGTGTGCTTGTAGAGGTTGTTCAGCACGACCTTGGCCACCGCGTCGCGCTTGAGGGTGATGACGATGCGCATGCCGATGCGGTCGGAGGACTCGTCGACGATCTCGGCGATGCCGGCGAGCTTGGCGTCGCGCACCAGCGAGGCGATCGACTCGATCAGGTTGTCCGGGTTGACCTGGTAGGGCAGCTCGGTGACCACCAGAATGACGCGGCCCTTTGCGTCCTCCTCGACCTCCACCACCGCGCGCATCCGGATCGAGCCGCGGCCGGTGCGGTAGGCGGACTCGATCCCGTCGCGCCCGACGACAAGGCCGGAGGTCGGGAAGTCCGGCCCCTTGATCCGCGCCATCAGGGCCTCGAGCAGCTCGTCCTCGGTGGCCTCGTGGTTGTCCAGCGCCCACATCACGCCCGCGGCGACCTCGCGCAGGTTGTGCGGCGGGATGTTGGTGGCCATGCCCACCGCGATGCCGGAGCTGCCGTTGATCAGCAGGTTCGGCACCCGGCTGGGCAGGACCGCAGGCTCCTGGGTCTTGCCGTCGTAGTTGTCGGTGAAGTCGACGGTGTCTTCGTCGATGTCGGCGAGCATCGACATCGCCAGCGGCGTCAGCCGGGCCTCGGTGTTGTGGCTGACGAACCCGTCGGTGACGAAGGAGTGATCGTCTGATTCCACCCTGATGCTGTAGACCGGTTGAACGCCGGCGTCCGCCACCGAGCTGACCTTCGCGTAGTAGAAGCGGCCGTCCACAAGGTGCTCGACCGCTTCCAGCGCTTCGGGATTGGTGATCCGCTTCAGGATCTCGTCACGATCCCGTTCCCAGCGCTCGATCCGGTCAAGGTTGTGCCGGCGCAGCCAGTCCCGTTCAGTCCAGCGCGTCGCGCCGTGTTGCCGGAGGAAATCCCCGAGGAATGGAACGTGATCGCTGCTCATCGATCGACTCGTGGTGATTGCGTCACCCAGGATCGCGGCAAGCTTGGCTTGCTTGCGACCCAGAAATCCGACCCTTGTGGCAAACAATCGTGCATCGCGTCGGTTCGTGATCACGACTTTGTGCTCACCGGTCGCGTGGCGGTACCGGCGAGACACGATGCCGAACTCCAAGAGCAACTGCTGGACGTCGCGCGCTAGTTGGACACTGCGTGTCGAGTACGAGACCTGCACGGTGCTGCGAGGCAGCGCGGAGCATGACCCATCCCCGGTGAACAAAGCCTGCAGGAAGACGCGCTTGCGAGCACCTGAACCAACCCAGATGAAGTCGGGCACCCGTTTCTCGGCGCTGCGGCCGCTGACATGACCAAGCACGCTCTTGCGCAACGCTGCCAGGTTCTGCACGTCGATCTCGTGCAGGACCGAACCGGAGGCAATGGTCCTCGACGAGATGTACCTCTGGCCGCCGACGGCGGTGTCGTAGGCGGCCAGGACCAGCGCGAAGAACTCGCTGTCAACATTGTTGAAACCCGCGCGACGCTGCGAGACGAACCCCTCGCTGATGAACGCGCCGAGCACGATGGCGGCCGCCGATTCCGCCCGCATCGGGGCGCCCCAGTCCTCCCGGGGAGTGCGTTGCATCACCACTCGGTCGCCCGGCTGGATCTCCTCCAGCAGCTTCCACAGCAGAGTTGGGATGCCCAACACGGTAGCTAAACAGAGCACGGGGTGGTTGTGCGTTCCCGTGAGCTCGAATCCCTCAGCGGTGGTCAGCCGGAGGGTCGGATGCGCGCCGGAGTGGAAGAGCACTTCGGCGTGCACCGGGTTGCCGCTGCGGTCCAACACTTTGAGATCGATTGGGTTGTCCGAGTTCGGGTGCGCAGCGGGGACGATGTCGGCGATGCGGACGGTCTGCCCATCAGCCAGCCGAACCCTCGTGTCGCTGGCGACGCAGTAGCGCATGGCGGCGGCCGGGTCGTTGCCCGGCGAGCCGAAGTTGCCCTGGCCGTCGATCAGCGGGTAGCGCATCGACCACGGCTGCGCGAGCCGCACCAGCGCGTCGTAGATCGCTGAGTCGCCGTGCGGGTGGTAGTTACCCATCACATCACCGACGACGCGAGCACACTTCACATGGCTGCGGTCGGGCCGGAACCCGGAGTCGTACATCGAGTACAGCACCCGGCGGTGCACCGGCTTGAGACCGTCGCGCACCTCGGGCAGGGCGCGCCCGACGATCACGCTCATCGCGTAGTCGATGTAGGAGCGCTGCATCTCCTGCTGGATGTCGACCGGCTCGATCCGGTCGCCTTCGGGTGGCAGCAAGGTGTCTGTCACGTGATCCTTCTCTTAGACATCCAGGAACCGAACGTCCTTGGCATTGCGGGTGATGAAAGAACGGCGCGACTCGACGTCCTCGCCCATCAGGATCGAGAACAGCTCGTCGGCGGTGGCGGCATCGTCGAGCGTGACCTGGAGCAGCACCCGGTTGGCCGGGTCCATCGTGGTCTCCCACAGCTCCTTGGGGTTCATCTCGCCAAGGCCCTTGTAGCGCTGCACGCCCTCGTCCTTGGGCAGCTTCTTGCCCGCGGCGCGGCCGGCCTCGATCAGTCCGTCGCGCTCCCGGTCGGAGTAAGCGAAGTCGGGCTCCGCGCCACGGCCACCCCACTTGATCTTGTAGAGCGGCGGCTGGGCGAGGAACACGTGCCCGTGCTCGACGAGCGGGCGCATGAACCGGAACAGCAGGGTGAGCAGCAGCGTGCGGATGTGCTGGCCGTCGACGTCGGCGTCGGCCATCAGCACGATCTTGTGATAGCGCAGCTTGGCCAGGTCGAACTCTTCGTGGATGCCGGTGCCCAGCGCGGTGATGATCGCCTGGACCTCGGTGTTGCGCAGCACGCGGTCGATCCGGGCCTTCTCGACGTTGATGATCTTGCCGCGGATCGGCAGGATCGCCTGGAACATCGAGTCCCGGCCGGACTTGGCCGAGCCGCCTGCGGAGTCACCCTCGACGATGTAGACCTCGGACTCCCGCGGGTCCGTCGAGCGGCAGTCGGCCAGCTTGCCGGGCAGCCCCCCGATGTCGCCGGCACTCTTGCGCCGCACCAGCTCGCGGGCCTTGCGGGCGGCCATCCGGGCCTGCGCCGAGGACACTGCCTTGTTGACGATGGTCTTGGCCTCGGCGGGGTTGCGCTCGAACCAGTCGGCCAGCCACTCGTTGCTGACCCGCTGAGTGATCGACTTGACCTCGGTGTTGCCCAGCTTGGTCTTGGTCTGCCCCTCGAACTGCGGCTCGCGGACCTTCACCGAGACGATTGCGGCCAGCCCCTCGCGGATGTCCTCACCGGACAGTGCGGCCTCTTTGTCCTTGAGCAGCTTCTTCTCCCGCGCGTAGCGGTTGACCGTGGTGGTCAACGCCGCCCGGAAGCCCTCCTCGTGGGTGCCGCCCTCGTGGGTGTTGATCGTGTTGGCGAAGGTGTAGACCGACTCCGAGTAGCTGTTGTTCCACTGCATCGCGACCTCGACCTGGACGTCGTCGCCGGCCGCATGGAACGAGATCACGCGCTTGTGGATCGGGTCCTTGCTGTGGTTGAGGTGTGCGACGAAGTCTTCGAGGCCACCGGGGTAGCAGAACGTCCGCTCCTTGATCTTGGCGACGTAGCCCTCGGCGTCGGGCTCCTCGGCAGCAACACCGCTGCCGTTCCCGCTGCCGTTCCCGTTGCGCTCGTCGCGCAGGATCATGGTCAGGTTCTTGTTGAGAAACGCCATCTCCTGCAGCCGCCGGGCGATCGTCTCGGCGTTGTAGTCGGTGGTCTCGAAGATGTCCGGATCCGCCCAGAAGGTGACCGTCGTGCCGGTGCGCCGGGTCGGCTCGCCCTTGACCAGCTTGCCGGGCACCGAGCGGACGTAGCGCTGACGCCAGACGTGCCCGTCGCGGTGGATCTCCACTTCGAGCACGGTGGACAGTGCGTTGACCACGCTGACACCGACGCCGTGCAGGCCGCCGGAGACGGCATAGGACTTGCTGTCGAACTTGCCGCCGGCGTGCAGGGTGGTGAGCACGAGCTCGACCGCGGGGCGTTTCTCCACCGGGTGCATGTCCACCGGGATGCCGCGCCCGTCGTCGATCACGCGCACGCCGCCGTCGGCGAGCAGCGTCACGTCGACCTCAGTGGCGTGGCCGGCCATCGCCTCGTCGACGGCGTTGTCCACAACCTCTTGGATCAGGTGGTGCAGGCCCCGCTCTCCGGTGGAGCCGATGTACATGCTCGGCCGCTTGCGCACCGCCTCGAGGCCCTCGAGAACGGTGATGGACGACGCGCTGTAGGCGTTCTTACGGGCAGCCACTGGCCTCTTGCACTCCTCAACGATTCCTACGTCCGACCGCGGGGGCGCTGCTGCCGGCCGGGCCTGCCAAGCGGCTTACGGGGACCGCTCGGCTCACCCCTCCGATTCTACTGGTCCCCCTGACGTGAAGTGCGTCTAGGACACCCCTAGAACGGGCACAGAGCGCCGATTTCCACCCTGGACGAGTGGCGGGCGAGAAATAGGCGAGTAGAACGGCCTACGTCGCGCTCCCGCCGTCGCCCGCACACCCGCCGCCGACCCCGCCACTCGTGTGACAGAACTTGCTCCCAGCGGCAGTCATGGCGCACGAGTGGCGGCCATTTTGTGTCGTCAGCCGTAGGTGTCGCGTGGTCCCTTACCACGGACGTGGCGCGGGCCCAACCGCCAGCTCGGGGTGGACGGGCCGATCACCTTCATCCGCTTGACGACGTCCGGCCCGAGCCCCGCTGCGATGCGCCTGAGAAGTTGCTTCTGCAGGGTCCGCAACTGGGTGGCCCACGCCGTCGAGCTCGCCTGCACGGTCAGCTCGCCATCGCGCAGAGCCACCGGCTGGGCGTGCTCCGCGACTTCGGATCCGACCAGTTCACTCCATCTGTGAAACACCGTGGCGCCGGCCAGTCTTCCCGACCAGCCACGCTCGGTGGCCAGCCGGAAGGCGACCCGTCCCAGCGTCTGCGGGTCACGCTCGTCGGGCCCGGCAGCCGACCATCGCCGGCGAGCCGAGCTTCCCCCGCCACCCGCTCGGCGCCACCGGCCGCGGGGAGGTGCCTTGCCA
>JACDBJ010000277.1 GCA_013695005.1 Pseudonocardiales bacterium | reverse complement strand
GGTACGTCGCTGACCACGGTCGCGATGCGCCGGATCGACGCCGCCGCAGGCACCGGCGTGCTCGACCTGCTGCGCCGGCTGGACATCGAGCCGCTGCCCAACACCGCGGGCTGCCGCACCGCCGCCGAGGCCGTGCTCACCGCCCGGCTGGCGCGCGAGGCGCTGGACACCGACCTGGTCAAGCTCGAGGTGATCGCCGACGAGCGCACGCTGCTGCCCGACCCGATCGAGCTGCTCGACGCCGCCGCGCAGCTGGTCGACGACGGGTTCACCGTGCTGCCCTACACCAACGACGACCCGGTGCTGGCCCGCAAGCTGGAGCAGGCCGGGTGCGCGGCTGTGATGCCGCTGGGCTCGCCGATCGGCACCGGGCTGGGCATCCGTAACCCGCACAACATCGAGATGATCGTCGAGCGGGCCGGGGTGCCGGTGATCCTGGACGCAGGCATCGGCACCGCGTCCGAGGCCGCCCGGGCCATGGAGCTCGGCTGCGACGCGGTGCTGCTCGCCACGTCGGTGACCCGCGCCTCGGACCCGGAACGGATGGCGCACGCGATGCGGCTCGCCGTAGAGGCCGGCCACGCCGCCCGCCAGGCCGGTCGCATCCCACGCCGCTACTGGGCGCAGGCCTCCTCGCCCGACTGACTACTCGACGCGCGGCGGTGGGGCCGCCCCTGCCGGCTACGCGCCGCGGCTCGCGGCGACCTCGGCGCGTAGCTCACGCAGCTCGGTCAGGATCTGTTCCAGCGCGACCTGCTCCTGGGCGGCGTGCTCCGCCTCCTCGGCTCGCACCTCGGCGACGACCTCGTTCTCCATCGCGCTGACCACGACCGCGATGAACAGGTTCAGCACCGCAAACGTCGTGATCAGGATGTAGACGACGAAGAACACCCAGGCGTACGGCTTGACCTCCATGACCTGGCGCGCTACGTCCGGCCAGCCCTCGCCGGTCATCGTCTGGAACATCGTGAACAGCGTCGCGCCGAGGCTGCCGAAGTACTCCGGCGAGACGTCGGAGAACAACTTCGTACCCATCACGCCGGCCACGTAGATGATCAACGCGAGCAGCAGGGCGATCGAAGCCATCCCAGGCACGGCCGTCAGGAGGCCGTTCACCACCCGTCGCATGCTGGGCACCAGCGCGATCAGCCGCAGGACCCGCAGGATGCGCAACGCGCGCAGGACGGAGAAGGACTCCGACGCCGGCACCAAGGCGATGGCCACGATGACGAAGTCGAAGACACTCCACGGGTCGCGGAAGTACCGCCAGCCATGGGCATAGATCCGCAGCGAGATCTCCACGACAAAGATCGTCAGCGCCGCGTTGTCGAGGAACGTCAGCAGCCCGCCGACATTTGCGACCAAGGTCGAGGAGGTCTCGGCGCCCAGCGTGATCGCGTTCAGCACGATCACCCCAATGATCGCCTGCTGGAAGCGGGAGGAGTCGACGAGCTTGCGAACTGACTCTCGGCCGGCAGCGATCACGGTCGCGGATCGTAACGGAGGCGCGCGTTAGGCTCCGGCGTTTCGAGCAAGATCAGCTGGCGGACAAACTGCGCCTGGTGCGGTCTCAGAGCTGGTCAGGCAACCGGAGCCGCGTTCAGACGTCTATCGAGTGCAACACCAGAAGTACGAGGGAAGTGATCGCCATGTCCACGCCACACGCAACCACTCGATGGGTCGTCGCCCTCGCGGCGACCGTGCTGCTGACCGCCTGCACCACCTCGGAGCCCGGCAGCGGTTCTGCTGGCTCCTCGGGCACCGGCTCCGCCTCGCCCAGCTCGACGACGGGGGCGCCGCGGGCACTGGCGATCTACTACGTGGCCGAGACCGCCGTCGGCCCGCGGCTCTACCGCGAGTTCCACTCGGTGCCTGCTACCGCGGACAACGCGAGCGACGCCGTCCGCGAGCTGCTCGCCAGGCCGACCGGCACGGATCCGGACTACCGCTCGTCCTGGCCGGCGGGCACCGAGCTGCGTAACCCGGTCGTGCACGAGGCCGGTGTGATCACCGTCGACCTGTCGGCGAAGGCGCTCACCGCGCAGGTGGGCTCCGCGCTGGCGGAGCTGACGGTGCAGCAGCTGGTGTACACCGTGCAGGCGGCGCTGCAGAACACCGACCCGGTGCGCATCCTGGTCGACGGCAAGCCGGTGCCGGAGCTGTGGGGCCATGTGTCCACCAGTGAGCCGGTGCGCCGCGCGGACCCGTACCAGACCCGCTCGCTCATGCAGATCGACGAGCCGGCACACGGCGCGCAGGTCGGCCGGATCGTGCAGGTCAAGGGCGAGGCGGCCGCGTTCGAGGCGACCGTGCCGTGGCAGGTTCTGCGCGACGGTCAGGTCGTGCAGTCCGGGTTTGCCACCTCCTTGGAGGGGCAGCGGTTCGCCGCGTTCAGCTTCACGGTGACCCTGGAGCCGGGGCAGTACGTGCTGCAGCTGGTGGAGGACGACCCGTCCGGGGGTGCCGGTCGGCCGCCGTTCACCGACACTAAGACGATCAACGTGGTCTAGCGTCCTCAGGCCACCGGTTCCCGCGCCGGCTCCCTGGGCTTGGCCACCGCTGCCGCCAGCTCCTCGAGGTTCTGGCCGCGGGCCTCGACGCCGTAGCGCCACCACACGGCGCCGGCGAGTGAGCCGATCAGCCAGAACGCGCCGAGCAGGACGAACATCGACGTGAGGTTGAACGCGGTCGCGGCCGTGGCGAGCAGCACCTGGCCGATCACCGCCCCGCCCCGGCCGACCGCGACGCTGGCCCCGATTCCGGTCGCCCGCAGGTGGGTCGGGAACAGCTCCGAGAACGTCGGGTAGGCCGACACCCATGCGCAGGTGGCGAAGAACGCCGCGATGGTGAACGCGGCGAGCACGAGGCCGGCGGAACCGGTCGAAGCGGCGGCCGCGACGACAAGCATGCTGACCGCCGCCGCGAGGTAGGAGAACGTCACGGTCGGCTTGCGGCCCAGCCGGTCCAGCCCGAAGGACACCACGATGCCGCCGAGCAGCGCACCGACGTTCGCGATCAGGAAGTACACCGGCAGCGCCGCGTCGCTGACCGGCACCGCACCGGTGGCGGAGGAGAAGACGAAGATGCTCATCGCCGTGAACAGCCCGTAATAGCCGGCGGCCTCGGAGAAGTCCAGCGCCATCCCGAAGAACAACCGTCCTCGGTGCTCCGCCCACAGCTCGGCGAGCCGGCTGCGCCCAGAGTCGGTTCGATCCGGGAGGACGTAGCCACGCTCGCTGGTGATGCCGGTGATCGACAGCACGACCTCGTCGGCCTCGCCAAGGCGGTTCCGGGAGGCGAGCCAGCGAGGCGACTCGGGGATCAGCCTGCGGGCCAGCATGCCGTAGCCGGCGCTGATGACCCCGAACAGCAGGGTGTACCGCCAGCCCAACCCAAGGGTGGTGATGACCACGATGGACACCAGGCTCGCCAGGATCCCGCCGAGCGCCCAGAACGTCATCACCAGGCCGTTGCTCACGCCGCGGTTGCGCGCCGGCATGAACTCCGCGATCGCCGAGGTGACCGCCGAGTACTCACCACCGACCCCGAGCGCGGTGATAAAGCGGAACAGGATGAACAACTCGTAGCTCGGCGCCGCCGCGGTGGCGACCGCGGCAACCGAGTAGAGGATCAGGGTGGCGATGAACAGCCGCCTTCGGCCGAACCGGTCGGCAAGGTAACCGAACCCGATGGCGCCAAGGGCGATGCCGACGAACCACACGATGTTGATCACGACGGCCTGGCCGCTGTCCAGGCCGAACTCGGTCTGGATGCCGGGTATGACCGAGCCGATGATCTGAACCTCGAATGCGTCCAACATCCAGCCGAGGCCGAGGGCCAGCGCGATTCGGGTGTGCATCGGCCGCCATGTGGCCGCATCGAGTCGACTGCTCACATTCCGCTCCCTGGCTCGGATCCCGCCGCCAAGCGCGGCAGTCGGACGCTAAGCCGGGCGCGCTCGCCGGCGGAACGGACGACGAGCTCAGGTAATGATTACGTAAGTCTTTCCGCCGCCGCCCGCCGCGATACCCCAGCGACAATGGTCTCGACCACGCCGCCGGCGCCGATGAGGAGATCACGACGATGACGACCACCGAGCCGCTCCTGGTCGGAGCGGTGGCCTACACCGCCAACGTGGTGCCCATCTGGGAGGGCATCCGGGACTACTTCCAGGACTCCGGGGCCGAGATGGACTTCGTGCTGTTCTCCAACTACGGCCGCCAGGTCGACGCGCTCATGGCGGGGACGATCGACATCGCCTGGAACACGAACCTGGCCTGGGCACGGACGGTCGCCCAGACCGGCGGGGCCTGCCGAGCACTGGCGATGCGCGACACCGACACCGTTTTCCGCACGATGTTCGTGGCCCGTTCCGGTGCCGGCTGGGGAGGACTCGAGGACCTCCGGGGCAAGCGGCTCGCGCTGGGTTCCCAGGACTCCGCGCAGGCGGCGATCCTGCCGGTGCACTTCCTGGCCAGCGCCGGTCTCGACGCCGACGTCGTAGGGCTGGTGCGGATCAACAGCGATGTGGGCAAGCACGGCGACACCGGCCGTAGCGAGCTGGACGCGCTGCGGGCGGTGCTGGAGGACCGCGCGGACGCCGCGGCGATCGGCGTCAACACCTGGGAGGCGATCGGCCGGGACGAGCTGATGCCCGGTGCGTTCGAGGTGTTCTGGGAGTCACCGACCTACAGCCACTGCAACTTCACCGCGCTGCCCGAGCTGCCGGTGGAGCGCGTGCAGCCGTGGGTCGAGCATCTGCTCGCGATGGACTGGGACAACGAGG
>JACDBJ010000273.1 GCA_013695005.1 Pseudonocardiales bacterium | reverse complement strand
GGCCTGCGCGGTCAGCTCGGTGTCCTCCGCGGGCTGCGGTGCGACGGCGGCGATCTCGGCCAGCCCGTGCTGGAGCACGTCGGCCTCCCGCGCGAGCTGCCGGGCGTCGTCGCGCCGCCGGGTCAGCTCGGCGACGATCCGCCGCCACTGCTCGCGCACCGTGCGATAGCTGCGCAGCGGCCCGTCGACCTCGTCACCGGCGAACCGGTCGAGCAGCGCGCACTGCTCCGCCGGGCGCAGCAGGCGCAGCTGGTCGTTCTGACCGTGCACGACGAGCTGGACCTCCGAGAGCCGGCTCAGCACGCCGATCGGCACGGCCCGCCCGCCGACGTGCGCCCTTGAGCGGCCGTCGGCGCCCACCGAACGGACGGCGATCAACGAGCCGTCCTCGTCGGCCTCGGCGCCGAGCTCCTCGGCGATCTGGCTGGCCGCGGCCACCGGCACGAAGCGACCTTCGACGGTGGCACGGTCGACGCCCTCGGAGACCCGTGACGCGTCCGCGCGGGCACCGCCGAGCAGGCTCAATCCGGTCACGACCATCGTCTTGCCGGCGCCGGTCTCGCCGGTGAGCACCGTGAGGCCGGGGTGCAGCTCCAGGGCGGCGTCGTCGATCACGCCGAGGCCGCGGATGCGCATCTCGGCCAGCATGGGCGCCAGGCTAGAACACCTCGGTGTCAGCGCCCGGTTGCCTCGGCCGCGACGGCGCGCCTCGCCAACCGTGCACCGGGAGGTTGAACTTGCGCACCAGTCGGTCGGCGAACGGCTGGGGTCGCAGCCGGGCCAGCCGCACGGGCAGCTCGCCGCTGGTCATCTCGACGCGGGCGCCGGGTGGGACGGTGAATGTCCGCCGGCCGTCACAGATCAGCGCTGCCTGCTGACCGTGGCTGTCGATCTCCACCGCCACTTCACTGTCGGGCGGGATCACTAGCGGCCGGGCGAACAGGGCGTGTGCGTTGCTGGGCACGATGAGCAGCGCCTGCACCTGCGGCCAGACGACCGGACCGCCGGCGGAGAACGCGTACGCGGTGGAACCGGTCGGGGTCGAGCAGAGCACGCCGTCGCAGCCGAAGCTGGACACCGGCCGCCCGTCGATCTCGAGCACCACCTCCAGCACACGCTCCTGCTGCATCTTCTCCACGACCGCCTCGTTGAGCGCCCACGTCCGGGCGAGCACCTCGCCGTCGCGCCGCAGCAGGGCGTCCACCGTCATCCGCTCCTCGACGCGGTAGCTGCGCTCCACGACGGCACTGATCACCTCGTCCAGCGACTCCTGGTCGGCCTCGGCCAGGAAACCGACGCGTCCGAGGTTGACCCCGAGCAACGGGACGCCCGACGGTCGGGCCAGCTCGGCGGCGCGCAGCATCGTGCCGTCGCCACCGAGGGCGAGCACCACCTCCGCCCCGTCGGCAACCCCGGACACCGGCTCGACCCTGCGCACCTGCTCCGGGAGGTCGCCGGACAGCTCGTCCCACTCCTTCGACAGCACCCGCAGACCGATGCCGGCGGCGGCGAGGCGGGCGGCGACGGACACCGCGGTACGCCGATTGCTCTCCCGGCCCGCGTGCAGCACCAGCAACGCTTCCCTCAACGAGGTCCCTCCTGCACGGCGCGGCTGAGCATGTCCGCTGTGTCGGTGGCGTCGGTCGCCGGTCCGCGCCGGAGCCACAAGAAGTACTCGACGTTGCCCGAAGGCCCTGGCAGCGGGCTCGCCACCGCGCCTTGCACCTGCACGCCCAGCTCGTGCGCGGACGCTGCCACCTCGGTCAAAGCGGCCAACCGCAGCTCGGGGTCGCGCACCACTCCGCCGGCGCCCAGCCGCTGCTTGCCCACCTCGAACTGCGGCTTGACCATCGGCAGCAGGTCGCCGTCCGGAACCGTGCACTGCAGCAGCGCGGGCAGCACGGTGCGCAGCGAGATGAACGACAGGTCGGTGACGACAAGATCGACGGGGCCGCCGATCGCCTCGGGCCTCAGGTGCCGGACGTTGGTCCGGTCCAGCACCTGCACCTTCGGATCGGTGCGCAGCTGCCAGGCGAGCTGGCCGTAGCCGACGTCGACCGCGACGACCTCGGCGGCACCGTGCCGCAGCAGGACGTCGGTGAAGCCTCCGGTGGAGGCACCCGCGTCGAGACATCGTTTGGCATCGACGCTGAGCCCCGCCGGCCCGAACGCCGCCAGCGCGCCGAGCAGCTTGTGTGCACCGCGGGAGGCCCAGCTGGGCTCGTCGGTTTCGCGGAGCTCCAGCGGCGCGTCGCGCTCCACGCCGGTCGCCGGCTTGGCCGCAGTGACACCGCGGATGGTGACCCGGCCGTCGGCAATCAGGTCGGCAGCCTGCTGCCGGGAGCCGGCAAGGCCTCGCCGGACCAGCTCAGCGTCCAGCCTGGCCCTGGCCGCCACGCCGTCAGACTCCGTCGATGGCCGACAGCGCATCGGCGAGCGCGGTGTGCACCCGGTCGAACGCCTCGGCGTGCTCACCCACTGGCACGGTGTCGAGTCCGTCCAGCGCGGCCATGGCGGCGTGGATCGCGTCCTGCGGCTCTTGTGTGGCCTGTGTGGCCTGTGCTACCTGGTCGGACGGGCTGCTGGTCATCGACTCACCCCCGGCTGCGGTGTCGGATCAACGGTAACCGACGGCGACGAGCCCGCCGTGGCAGCGACGTCCGCGGTGAGTCCCAGAGCTTCCAGTGCCGCGGCAGCGCCGTCACCGGCCGCGGCGACCCTGACGGTGCCGCCACCGGTCGCCCAGTGCACCGCGCACATCGCACGCAGCGCGGCATGCGGGTCACCCGTTCCGGCGAGCAGCAGCTCGCCATCAGCGCTCGTGACCTGCCAATCTGGCTGCGCCCCGGGGCGGAGCTCGGCGGAATCGACGAACAGCGCCCGCAGGTCAGGCGCGAGGAAGTCCGGCCGGTGGTCGGCGGGCGCGGTCAGGACGTCGTGGGCGTCGGAGACGCCGGTCAGCACGAGCAGGCTCGGTATGCCGGCCGCATGCGCGGCGGCGATGTCGCTGTCCAGCCGGTCGCCGACCATCAGCGGCGTCGTCGCCGCGGTGCGGCGGATCGCCTCAGCCAGCAGGCTCGGCCCCGGCTTGCCGGCGACCTCCGGTTCGGCGCCGGTCGCGGTGCGCAGCGCGGCGACCATGGAGCCGTTGCCCGGCAGCTCGCCACGCTCGGTGGGCAGCGTCGCGTCGAGGTTGGTGGCCAGCCACGGCACACCCCTTCGGATCGCGAGGCAGGCCTCGGCGAGCCGGGGCCATGCGGTCTTCGGCGAGTGCCCCTGCACGACGGCCTCGGCGTCGTCAGCGCCGCCGGCCAGTGTCAGCC
>JACDBJ010000265.1 GCA_013695005.1 Pseudonocardiales bacterium | reverse complement strand
CCGCCGACCACCGCGTCCCCAGGCCCGACGTCGACCGGAACGGGCTCGCCGGTCAGGGTTGCGGTGTCCAGCGCGGCCGAGCCGTCGGTGACCACACCGTCCGCGGCGAGCTTCTCCCCGGGTCGCACCACGAAGTGCTCACCCACCGCCAGGTGCTCCACCGGCACTCGCCGCTCGGTGCCCTCCAGCCCACCGTCCAGCCCCACGACGTCCTTGGCGCCCAGCTCCAGCAGCGCGCGCAGCGCCGCCCCGGCCCGTCGCTTGGAGCGGGCCTCGAAGTACCGACCGGCGAGGACGAACGTCGTGACGCCGGCGGCCACCTCGAGGTAGATCTCGCCGCCACCGCCGAGCAGCAACGCGTACAGACTCCAGCCGAAGGCGGCCAGCGTGCCCATGGAGATCAACGTGTCCATCGTGGCCGTGCCGTGCCGCAGTTGGCCAGCGCGGCGCGGTGGAACGGCCAGCCCGCCCAGAGCACCACCGGCGTGGCCAGCGCCAGCGACGCCCACTGCCAGTACGGCAGCTGCAGCACGGCCACCATCGCCATCGCGATCACCGGGACCGTCAGCACGACGCTCGCCAGCAGGCGCGCACGCAGGGGCCTGAGTGCGTCGATCGGCTCCGGCTCCGGCTGCGGCAGGGCCGCCGTGTACCCGGCCTGCTGCACCGCGCTGACCAGCCGCTGCGCGTCGAGGCCGGCCGTAACGCACGCTGGCTCGTTCGGTGGCGTAGTTGACGGTGGCGCTCACTCCGTCGATGCGGTTGAGCGTGCGCTCGACCCTGGCGGCACACGAGGCGCAGGTCATGCCGCCGATGGCCAGCTCGATCCGGTCGCTCCCGGCAAGGCGCGCGGCCGTCGCGGCCGGGCTCCGCGTCGAGGTCACGCCGTCACAGTACCCCCCAGGGGTAACCCGGCAGGACGCGCTCGTCCGGCTGCCGGCGGCACCGGTGGGCCGTAGGCTCGCCCGGGTGTACCGGACGATCTCGCAGTTGTTGCTCGACGCGGCGGATCGGGACCCCGACGGTGCCTGGCTGCGGACCGACGACGGCGTGTGGAGCTTCGCCGAAGCGGCCGGTTGGGTGGGCGCCAGCATGCAGCGGCTACGCGAGGCTGGCTTGGTGCGCGGCGACCTCGTGGTGCTCACCGCACGAAGCACGCCCGGGTACCTGATCAGCTGGCTGGCGGTGTGCGCCATGGGCGCGATCGCCGTGCCGACCAACCCGCGGGGCACCTGGGGGGAGCTGTCCGGGCTGTTGCGCCAGACCAGGCCACGGCTGGTGGTGACCGACGGCGGCCTGCGCGAGCTGGTCGCGGAGTCCGGCGTCGCGTCCATCCCCGGGCTCGACGTACTGCACGTCAACGACGTCGTGACCGACGAGCGGGGAGTGATCGCCGAGCCGGGCGGCTTCACCCCAGACGCGCAGCCGGACGACGTCGCCGTGCTGATACCGACCTCCGGCACGACCGGGCGTTCGAAGCTCGTCATGCAGACCCACCGGGCGTACACGCTGGCCGGCGAGGGGTTCCCGTACTGGATCGGCCTCACGCCGCAGGACCGGCTGATGACATCGCTGCCGCTGTTCCACATCAACGCGCCGGCGTACTCGGTGTGCGGCTCGCTGGCCGTTGGCGCAGGGCTGGTGCTGCTGCCGCGCTTCTCCGCCAGCGGGTTCCTCGACGACGCCCGCCGGCACGGCGCGACGCAGTTCAACGCCATCGGCGCGATGATGGAGCTGCTGATGCGCCAGCCGCAGCGGCCGGACGACGCGGACAACCCCGTGCGGCTGTGCTACACCGGCCCCGCGCCGGCCAAGCCGCGACACCTCGAGATCGAGCGCCGGTTCGGATGGCGCGTGACCAGCGGGTATGCGCTGTCTGAGAGCCCGTACGGGCTGGTCTGGCAGGGCGAGGAACGCCCGTACGGCACGCTCGGCCGGCCGCGCCAGCACCCGGAGCTCGGGGAGATCAACTTTGCCCGGGTGGTCGACGAGCAGATGGTCGACGTGCCGGCCGGCGGGACCGGTGAGCTGCTGCTGCGCAACCCCGCGGTCACGCCGGGCTACTGGGAGATGCCCGAGGAGACCAAGGCGGCGATCACCGAGGACGGCTGGTTGCACACCGGCGACCTGGTAACCGGCAACCCGGACGGCACGTACACGTTCGTCGCGCGCCGCAAGGAGGTGATCCGGCGGCGCGGGGAGAACCTCTCGCCACTGGAGGTGGAGGAGGCCCTCGAAGCCCACCCCGCCGTGCTGGAGGCGGCGGTGATCGGGGTGCCGTCCGAGCTGTCGGAGGAGGACGTCAAGGCGTTCGTCGTGCCGACCGGCGGTGGCGGGCTGGACTTCGACGAGCTGCGGGACTGGGTGTCGGGCCGGCTGGCGGACTTCAAGGTCCCGACGCTGTGGGAGCAGCTCGACTCGCTGCCACGCACGCCCACCGATCGGGTGGCCAAGCACGTGCTGCGCACGCGGCGCTAGCCGGTGGTGACCCAGGTGGCGACCGGAAGCCTCGGATCCTTCGTCCACGGCGACGACGAGGTGCTGCGTGCGTTGCTGCGCCGGCGAGCTGCCGGCAGCCAGCCGGGTGCGCGCACCGAGGGTCAGCGGATCGCGCTGGTGATCGGCGGCGGCGGGATGCGCGGCGCGTACTCCGGCGGGATGGTCGCCGCGCTCGACGAGCTGAACCTGCGCGACTGCTTCGACACCGTCTACGGCACGTCCTCGGGAGCGTTCACAGCAGGCGCTTTCGTCACCGGCCAGGGGTGGGGCGCCGGGCTGATCTTCCAGAACCACCTTGCGTGCAAGGCGTTCATCGACGTCCGCCGAGCTGCCGCCCGAGGCAGGCCGATGGTGTCGCTGGACTACGTGATCGAGGTGCTGACCGGGGCGAACCCGATGAAGTGGGACGTCTTTCTGGACAGCCCAATCCCCCTGCGGGTGGTCGCCACCCGGCTGCCCGACCTGCAGCCGCACACCCTGACGGGGCTGGAGACGGTCGAGGACTGGCAGGTCGTTATGCGCGCCGCGTCCAGCATCCCGTTGTTGGCCGGCCCGCCGGTGGACTTCGGTGGTGACCGTTGGATCGACGGCTCGGTCAGCGAGCCGCTGGCCGTCGGCCGGGCGCTGGCCGAGGGCGCCACCCACGTGCTGACGCTGCTGTGCCGGGCGTCGACCGAGGTGCGTGAGCAGCCCGGCGCCGGTCCCGCCGGGCTGCCGTTCTGGGGTCGCTCGCTCGACCGTCTGGTCCCCGGTTTGGGCACCGTGGCCAACGGGTCGCGCCGCTACAGCGAGAGCCTGCGGATGATTCGCGACGTCACCCACCCTGGTCGCGGTGGAGCACACCTGATGGCGATCTCGCCGGCGCAGGCCTGCGGCGTCAGCGGTTTGACCATCGAGGTGGAGCGGGTGCGGAGGGCGTCCGATGTCGGGTACCGCAGCGTGCGCGCGGCAGCCGAGGCCGCGGCGGGGTAGGCCTGACCATGGTGGAGGTACGGGCTGGGATCGTCGCGACGGGCAGCGAGCTCGTTTCCGGCCGGATCGCCGACGCGAACGGACCGTGGCTCGCGCAACGGCTCGGCGAGCTCGGCGTCGAGGTGCCGTTCCTGCTGGCGGTCGGGGACCGGCCGGACGAGCTGGCGGCCGCTCTGAGGTTCCTGGCCGATGCTCCAGTGGATCTCGTCGTGGTCAGCGGTGGCCTCGGGCCCACGGCTGACGACCTGACCGCCGAGGTGGTCGCGGCGTTCGCCGGCACCGAGCTGGTGCTCGACGAGGCGATGGAGGCGACGATCGCGGAGATCCTCGCGTCCTACGCCGCGCGGATGGACATCTCCGCCGAGGCTCTGCAGGTCGCCAACCGCAAGCAGGCGATGGTTCCCCGTGGGGCGCTGGCGTTGCAGCCGGTGGGGACGGCGCCCGGCCTCGTGGTAGGCCGCGACGGAGGGCCGCTCGTGG
The DNA here is from genome assembly GCA_013695005.1 of Pseudonocardiales bacterium. GTDB lineage: Bacteria > Actinomycetota > Actinomycetes > Mycobacteriales > Pseudonocardiaceae > Pseudonocardia. The sequence continues at coordinate 436 of JACDBJ010000265.1, read as the reverse complement.
TCGTGTTGCCGGGCCCGCCCCGGGAGCTGCAGGCGATGTGGCCTGCGGCGCTGGCAGCGCCCGCGATGGCGGAGCTGCTCGCCGGGGTGCGCCCGTTCGGGTCGGTGTCCTTGCGGTTCTTCTCGCTGCCCGAGTCGGAGATCACGGCCACGCTGACCGAGCTCGGCGCGCGGGTCGACCTGGCGCCGCTAGAGATCACCACCTGCCAGCGCCGCTCCGAGCTGGAGGTCGACATCCGGTTCCGCCCCGGCGCCGAGGCCGTCAGCGAGGCCGCCGTCGAGGGGATCGTCGCCCGGCACCGCAAGCAGCTGGTCAGCACCGACGGCACCACCACCGACGACCAAGTGGCCGCGCTGCTGGCCGGCCGCCGCATCGGGTTGGCCGAGTCGTGCACCGGCGGGCTCGTGGCCGCCCGGCTGACCGACCGCCCCGGCTC
>JACDBJ010000251.1 GCA_013695005.1 Pseudonocardiales bacterium | reverse complement strand
GTGTTGGGGCTGCGGCCGGGGCAGTTCCTGCACGCCGGCCCGCCGATCAACTGGGAGCGCGCGTCCGGCCCGATGCGCGGGGCCCTGATCGGCGCGATGCTGCTCGAACGGCTGGCCGGCGACGCGCAGGAGGCCGAACGGCGGCTGGCCGACGGCGACGGCATCGAGCTGGAGCCATGCCACCATCGGGGGGCGGTCGGCCCGATGGCCGGCGTGGTGTCGCCGTCGATGTGGGTGTTCGAGCTGCGCGACGAGGCCAACGACGGCACCTCGTGGTGCTCGTTGAACGAGGGCCTGGGCAAGGTCCTGCGCTACGGCGCCTACGGCTCCGACGTCATCGAGCGGCTGCGGTGGATGGCCGACGTCCTCGGGCCCGCGCTGCAGGCAGCGGTCCGGCGCAAGGGCCGGATCGACATCAAGGCGATCATCAGCCAGATGGTTCAGATGGGCGACGAGGGCCACAACCGCAACCGCGCCGGCACGTTGATGCTGCTGCGCGACGTGCTCCCCGACCTGGTCGACGCGGGCCTGCCGAGCACCGACGTGGCCGAGGTTGCCCGGTTCATGGGCGGCAACGACCACTTCTTCCTCAACCTCGTGATGCCGGCCTGCAAGCTCGCCACGCAGGCCGCCGCCGGCATCCCGGGATGCACGGTCGTCACCGCGATGGCCCGCAACGGCACCGACTTCGGCATCCAGGTCTCCGGCACCGGAGACCGCTGGTACACCGGCCCGGCGCTGATGCCCGAAGGTCTGTTCCTGGGATCGTTCGGCCCACAGGACGCCAACCCCGACATCGGCGACTCCGCGATCACCGAGACGGCCGGCATCGGTGGGTTCGTGATGGCCGCCGCCCCGGCCATCGTGCGGTTCGTCGGTGGCGCGGTGCCCGACGCGTTGCGCGCCACCCAGCGGATGTACGAGATCACGCTCGCCGAGAACGACGCGTTCGGCGTGCCGATCCTCGACTTCCGCGGCGCCCCCACCGGCATCGACGTGACGCTGGTGCTCCGGGCCGGGATCCTGCCGCAGATCAACACCGGCATGGCCGGCCGCGTCGCCGGAATCGGTCAGGTCGGCGCCGGTCTGGTCACCCCGCCGCTGGAGTGCTTCACCGCAGCGATCGAGGGCCTCAGCTCGGAGGTGCCCGGTTCAGGCCCGCGTCTTGTCTAGGTGTTGCAGCAGGTCGTGGGCGGCCAGCTCGATCTCCTTGTGTCCCCATTCAGCGGCCCGGTACTGGCAGGCGATGAGGCCCATCCGGTGCAGACGCCGGAAGTCGCCGTAGACGAACCCGTACCGGGCCTTGGTGTGGTCGTTCGCTCCCTCGGTGAGGCCGAGATGCCACTGCGCGTACTCGTCCCACCAGTGCGACTCCAGGAACGCGTTCTCGTCCTCAGCGCTCGGTTGAACCTCGCCCCACACGCTCCGCAGGACGTACTGGTGGGCGTCGATCATCCGCCTGGCCCGCTCCACCGCAGGCTCGTTGAGCAAGTACTTGGCCATCGGGACATTTTGACTGAGCCGGTGCCGGCGCGCCGGATCAGCTCACGGCCACTAGCGAGGTGCTCCACCGGCACCTGACGACCCGCGCCCCGGTGGAGCACCTCGGTGTACAGCGACTCGAAGGCGTCCAGCGTGCGGTCGGCTGCGTGCGCCGAGACCAGTTCGCGGCCGGCCGCACCCATCCGCCGGCACAGTCCGGGGTCGACCAGCAGCGTGGCCAGCCGGGTGGTCAGCGCGCCGACGTCACCCGGTGGGTAGAGCCAGCCGGTGATTCCCGGCCGGACCAGGTGCGGCAGCGCCATCGCGTCCGCGGCCACCACCGGCGCCCCGCTCGCCATCGCCTCCATCGTGGCCAGGCTCTGCAGCTCCGCGACACCGGGCATGCAGAACACGCTGCAGCGGGCGTATGCGGCGACCAGCTCGGCCTCGTCAACCGCGCCGAGGAAACGGACCCTCGACCGGATGCCGAGCAGGTCGGTAAGCAGCTCCAGGTGATGGCGCCGGGACCCGTCGCCGACGATCTCCACCCGGACCTGCGGCTCGGCGGGCAGTGCGGCGACGGCTCGCAGCAGCTCGTCCACCCGCTTCTCCCGGTCCAGCCGGCCCACGAACAGCACCGTCGGGACGTCGGGGACCGCACCACTGGGGGAGAACCGGTCCAGATCGATGCCGCACGACACCGGCACCGCGCCGGACACTCCGGCCGCCTCGGCCAGCAGCTGCACGGCTCGTGGGCTAGGTGCGGTGACCACCTGCGCCCGCCGGAAGACGTTGCCCAGGTCGCGCCAGGCTCGGCGTGCGACCGGACGGTGCAGGAATCCGGGGACGTGTGCGTGGCCGAGCAGGTTCTCCGGCATGAAGTGGTTGGTCGCCACGACCGGCACACCGCGCGACACGGCGGCGTCGATCAGCGTTCGGCCGACCGCGAAGTGCGACTGGACGTGCACCACGTCCGGGGCCAACACGCGGGCGTGGTCCGCGACCGCGGCGGATACCTGCCAGGGCAGGCAGATGCGAAACGTCGGGTGCGCGGGGGTGCGGCGCGAGGTCAGCCTGTGCTCGCGGACTCCCCCGCCGCTGCGCCACTCGGGCGACCCGGTGAGCGACGGGCACAGGACGTGCACGGCGTGTCCCCGGCCGGCCAAGCCGTAGGCGAGCTGCTCGGTGAACCGGGCGGCGCCGTTGAGGTCAGGCGGGTACGTGTCGGCGCCGAGCATGATCCGTAGTCGTGTCATCAGGAACTCCTGTCGTGGTGTGGGATTGGACGGGACGTGCACGGCGGACGGCGAGTGCGCCCGCCGCGATCAGCGCGAGGTCAAGGCCCAGCAGGCCGCGTTGCAGCAGGCCGACGAACGAGACGGGCGATGCTTCCCCTGGCGAGACCAGGTAGCAGGACAGCATGGCGGCGCTGACCCCGGCAGTGAGCATCGACAGCCTGTGCACGACGTTGGCGCTGTCCTGCCACATCGGCGTCAGCGCACAGCGCCTGGCCAGCAGCCAGCCGGCGAGCGGAAGGCTCAGGAACAGCCAGCCGGCCGCGTAGCGGTGCACCAGCGCCGCCGCGTCCGCCGGCAGGCCAGGCTGGTTGGACGGGAAGATCGCCGCGACGGCCAGCGCGAGACACCAGCTGAGCAGCAGCGCCCGCACGGCACGGCAGTCGGGCAACGCCCGCAGGCCGACGATCAGCGCGACGCCGGCGGTGATCATCGCGGCGAAGCTCAGTGCGAGCAGTCCTGAGCCACCGGGAGCCGCGACGTAGTCACTGATCGGGTGCCGGATCGGGTCGATCCCGGCGGGGGCGCTGTGCAGGTATCCGATGGGCAGCACAGCGAACACAAGGGCGCTCAACGCCACCGTGCTCGACCGCGCCGGTACCCGCTGGGCAGGCGGTGTCCGAACGTGAAGGCCGCCCGGCAGCTCTGAGGTCGGACTCATCGGGCCACCCCCGCGAGCGGCACCGAGTCGATCCGGCGGCGCGCGAGCACGACGACGCCCGCCGCGGCGCCGGCGGCACACGCGAGCATGGCGGTGGCGCGGCCAGCACCGATGCCGGCGCCCTCTCCGAGCACCGCCAGCCCGAGCCCGACCGCCACCAGCGGATCGATCACCGTCAGGCCGGCGACTACGAGTGACGTCGGCCCGCCCGCATGCGCCTGCTGGAGGCACCAGCCGCCGAGCAGCCCCGCGGCGGCGACGCCGAGGACCGCGATCGGTGGGGCGCCGTCGACGCCGTGCGCGACCACTTGCTCGGCGACGATCCGGGTCAGGGCCGCGGCGAAGCCGAACGCGGTCCCTGCCGCGGCCGTCCACATCAGACACGGCCAGCGCCGGGCTCGTAGCGCGCCGGCAACGGCCATCGCCGCACTCGCCACGGCGAGCAGGGCGACCAGCCGGCCGGCGTCAGCGGCGGCGTCATCGTTGATCATCGGGCTCACGGTGGTCGCCGCGAGCAGCACGAACAGGCCGAGGCCGGCGCTGCATCCGACGATCGCCGTGATCGACACGGCGTCCAGTGGGCGCCGCGCGGCACGCGCGTCCAGGACAGCGGCGAAGGCGATGGCCAGTACCCCGATCGGGTGGACGACGGTGAGCGGGGCGAGGGACAGCGCCACGACCTGCAAGCCGGTCCCGGCGCCCAACAGCAGCAAGCCGCTGAGCCAGACTCGATCGCGCGACAGACCGCGCAGCCCAGCCCACCCCAGCTCCTCGCCAGGACGGCCGGACGTCATCGCGCGCACGGCTCGGTGCTGGTGGCGGGCGCCCTGGGCGTAGAACCCAGCCGCCACGACGGCTATCGCAATGGCCAACCAGGCCAGCGTGGGCATCGGGTCGTCGATCATGGAGTTGATGTTGCTCGGCGCAACTGGCGAGGACACTGGGCACAGGCCCCGACCGAAGGGTGGTGCCACGTCCTGGTTGATCGGGGGCCTAGTACCCCTGACCTCCGGTCAACGGATCAATCAGGATGGTGGGCAGTCGAGGAGGGGAACCAGCGATGTCACAGCCGGACAACGACCGTCCACCGAGGTTCGGGTTGCGGCGCCTATTAGGCGCGACG
>JACDBJ010000238.1 GCA_013695005.1 Pseudonocardiales bacterium | reverse complement strand
CGCCTGCTCACCGCCGCGGCCGTGGTCCTCATCGCAGGGGCCGCGTTCGGCGGCGCGCTGGCCGTCAACCGCGCTCCGTCAACGGCGGCCCCGGTGGCGCTGCCGGTCGTGCTGCAACCGGTCGGCGGCACGCCCGTCACCGCGAACGCGAGGTTGACCGACACGAGCTGGGGCACCGTGATCAACCTGCGCTGCAGGTTCCAGGAACCGGTCACCGACCAGTCGGTGGTGGTCGTGCTGGTCGCCCGCGGCGTCGACGGCACCGGCGAGGAGCTGGCCCGGTGGACCGTCCACCCCGGCGACGAGGTCAACATCACCTCCGCTACCGACCGGCGTGGCGCCCAGCTCGCGGCCCTCGAGGTCCGCACGACCAAGGGCACCACGGTGCTGCGCACAGAGCAGCTCTGAGCCGAACTACCATCGCGGCCGTGAGCACGTCGACCACAGCCAAGCCGCTGTCCCCGCACCCACCGGTCGTCCTGATCGCCGAGGAGCTCGCTCCGTCGGTGCGTGAGCTGCTGGCTGGCGAGGTGCAGGTGCGCGACGTCGACGGCACCGACCGGCCTGCGCTGCTGGCGGCGGTTGCCGACGTCGACGCCCTGCTCGTGCGGTCCGCTACCAAGGTCGACGCCGAGGTGCTCACCGCCGGCAAGCGGCTGACCGTGGTGGCCCGCGCCGGCGTCGGCCTGGACAACGTCGACGTGGCTGCCGCAACCGAGCGCGGCGTGCTGGTGGTCAACGCGCCGACCTCCAACATCGTCAGCGCCGCCGAGCACGCGGTCGCGCTGCTGCTCGCGGTCGCCCGCAACGTCCCCGCGGCCGACGCGAGCCTGCGCTCGGGGGAGTGGAAGCGCAGCGCGTTCGGCGGCGTCGAGCTCAATGGCAAGACGGTCGGGGTGGTCGGGCTGGGGAAGATCGGCCAGCTTGTCGCCCAGCGGCTGGCCGCCTTCGACACTAAGATCATCGCCTACGACCCGTACGTGGCGCCGGTCCGGGCGGCGCAGCTCGGCATCGAGCTGGTGAGCCTCGAAGAGCTCCTGACCAGGGCGGATGCGATCTCGATCCATCTACCTAAGACCGCGGAGACGCTCGGGCTGATCGGCAAGGAGCAGCTGGCCCTGACCAAGCCCGGCGTCATCATCGTCAACGCCGCCCGCGGCGGGCTGGTGGACGAGGACGCGCTGGCCGAGGCCGTGCGAAACGGCCACGTCGGCGGCGCGGGGATCGACGTCTTCGCCACCGAGCCGACCACCGCCAGCCCGCTGTTCGAGCTGCCCGGCGTGGTGGTCACCCCGCACCTCGGCGCGTCGACCCGCGAGGCCCAGGACCGCGCCGGAACCGACGTGGCCCGCTCGGTGCTGCTGGCGTTGCGCGGCGAGTTCGTCCCCGATGCGGTGAACGTGGCCGCCGGTGGCACGGTCGGTGAGGAGGTGCGGCCGTACCTGGCGCTCACCCAGAAGCTCGGCGTGGTGCTGGCCGCGGTGGCCGGGCGGATGCCGGCGACGCTGATCGTGGAGGGGCGCGGTGAGCTGGCCGCCGAGGACCTCTCCGTGCTCCCGCTGGCTGCGCTGCGTGGGCTTTTCGCCGACGTCGTCGACGAGCAGGTCACGTTCGTCAACGCCGCCCGGCTGGCTGTCGAGCGAGGCGTCGACGTGGCGGTCACCGCCGCGTCCGAGAGCCCCAACCATCGCAGCCTCGTCGTGCTGCGGGCGGCCATGCCCGACGGCAAGGCGATCACCGTCTCCGGCACGTTGTCTGGCAGGGCACAGGTGGAGAAGCTGGTGGAGATCAACGGCAGGCACTTCGACCTGCGCGCCGAGGGCCACGTGCTGCTGATGGAGTACCAGGACCGGCCAGGGGTGATGGGCCGGGTGGGCACTCTGCTCGGCGAGGCCGACGTGAACATCGAGGCCGCGCAGATCAGTCAGACCACCGATGGTGAGGACGCGACGATGTTGCTGCGGGTTGACCGGCAGGTGGACCCGGCCATGCTCGAACCGATCGGTGCGGCGATCGGAGCGCACGCGGTTCGGATGATCGCGTTCGGTTAACTCTCAGTGACGGGTGGCGCCAAATGGGTGGGCGGCGGCTGATGCCGCCGGCCGCAGCCGGTACGGTGCCCCCGGTCGGCGCGCCGGTCGGACGCGCTATCAGGAGAGAGAGGCTGCACCAGATGCGGCTAGCGGTCATTCCCGGTGACGGCATCGGACCGGAGGTCATCGGCGAGGCGTTGAAGGTGCTCAGCGAGGTCGTCCCCGACGTACAGACGACCAGCTACGACCTCGGTGCCGCCCGCTGGCACTCCACCGGTGAGCTGCTGCCGGAGTCGGTGCTCACCGAGCTGCAGGAGCACGACGCCATCCTGCTCGGCGCGGTCGGCGACCCCTCGGTGCCCAGCGGCATCCTCGAACGCGGGTTGCTGCTGCGGCTGCGCTTCGAGCTCGACCACCACGTCAACCTGCGCCCGGCCCGGCTCTACCCGGGGGTGCGCGGGCCGCTGTCCGGGACGTCGGAGATCGACATGCTCGTCGTGCGCGAGGGCACCGAAGGCCCCTACGCCGGCACCGGCGGGCTGCTGCGCAAGGACACCCCGCACGAGATCGCCACCGAGGTCAGCGTGAACACCGCGTTCGGCGTGGAGCGCGTGGTGCGCGACGCTTTCACCCGTGCGGCGGCACGCCCCCGACGGCACCTGACGCTGGTGCACAAGACCAACGTGCTCACCTTCGCGGGCTCGCTGTGGTCGCGGCTGGTGGAGGAGGTGTCGCTGGAGCACCCGGAGGTCGGCGTCTCCTACCAGCACGTGGACGCCACGATGATCCACATGGTCAACGACCCCGGTCGCTTCGACGTGATCGTCACCGACAACCTGTTCGGCGACATCATCACCGACCTCGCGGCGGCGGTGACCGGTGGCATCGGGCTGGCCGCGAGCGGAAACCTCGACGTCAGCCGCCGCAACCCGAGCATGTTCGAGCCGGTGCATGGCTCCGCGCCAGACATCGCCGGCCAGGGCATCGCCGACCCGACGGCCGCCGTGCTGTCGGTCGCGCTGCTGCTGGACCACCTCGGCTACGGCGAGCAGGCGCGGCGCGTCGAGGCCGCGGTGGCGTTCGACCTGGCGACGCGGGACCGCGGCTCGGCCGGTCACACCCAGTCCATCGGCGACCGACTGTCTGCGCTGGTCGGCAAGGTCGCGCCCCAAGAGGTCAGCTCCTAGGGGCAGGCTTCTTCGAGCTTGACGGTCCCGAAGTCGATGCTCGAGCTGGCGTCGATCTTGCTCCCCGCCGGGATGTTCTGGGAGCACACCTTCCAGCTCCGATCCAGGACTTGCTGACGCCCGGCGCCTTTGGCGTCATGGGACGTGGTGAGGAAGACCTCGTTGCCGGTCAGTGCCTGGAGCGCGTCCTGGGCAGCCTGCAGATTCGATCCGACGAGCTTCGGCATGGTCCACGTCTTTCCGGTTCCTGCGTTCGGCGCCGGCACCGGTGCAGGTGCCGAGTCGTCTGCGTAGGCGTTGGGGACAGGTCCGCGGCCGGCTGACTGCGGGTTCCGCACCCGGCGATCTGGAGGGTCAAGAGGACAAGGTCAGTTGCCGCGAACGCTCGTCGCATCACGCTCGCCCTGTCGAGTTCTTGACTTTAGACGTTACGAGATGCGTTGGGTGATGACCACTTCTCGGGCTTCTTTGCTCTGCGCACTCTGATGCACCGCTTGCGTAGGCAGCCGTCCCCCGGTGGTGCGTGGGGGTGTGCAGAGCAAAGCGGCGTGCGAAGCACCTACCTGGGCCGGAGGCGCGGCGCAGCGGGTGTGCGATACTTCGGGCGTGCACCACAGCGTGATCATTATTGGAAGGCGCGTCGGATAGCGGCCAAGCCGTACCGACGCGCAGACCTCTCGCATTCGCGGGGGGTCTTTTTGTTTGCCCACCCGATTGTTTGCCACCCGACCAGGAAGCCAGACCGCGATGCGAACCCAACCGGCCGACACCCCGCTCGGCGACGAGTTTCACGTCTTCGACACCACGCTGCGAGACGGGGCGCAGCGCGAGGGCATCAGCTACTCCGTGGCGGACAAGCTCGCGGTGGCCCGGCACCTCGACGCGCTGGGCGTCGGCTTCATCGAGGGTGGCTGGCCAGGCGCGATGCCCAAGGACACCGAGTTCTTCGCCCGCGCCGCCGCCGGGGAGCTCGCCCTCAAGCACGCCGCCCTGGTGGCGTTCGGCGCCACCCGGCGGGCCGGCTCCGCCGCCGCCCAGGACCAGCAGGTCCGCGCGCTGCTGGACTCGCAGGCTCCGGTCGTTACCCTGGTCGCCAAGTCCGACCGCCGGCACATCGAGCGCGCGCTTCGCACCGACGTCACCGAGAACTGCGCGATGGTCTCCGACACCGTCGCCTTCCTGCGCAGCGAGGGACGCCGGGTGTTCCTCGACGCCGAGCACTTCTTCGACGGCTACCTCTTCGACCCCGACACGGCGATCAGGGTGCTCGACGCAGCGGTCACCGCGGGCGCCGACGTCGCCGTCCTCTGCGACACCAACGGCGGGATGCTGCCGCTGCGGATCGCCGAGCTGGTCACCCAGGTGCGTGAGCGCACCGGGTTCCGCGTCGGCATCCACTGCCAGGACGACACCGGCTGCGCGGTCGGTAACACCATCGCCGCCGTGCAAGCCGGCGCCACCCACGTGCAATGCACCGCCAACGGCTACGGCGAGCGCGCCGGCAACGCCGACCTGTTCGCCGTGGTCGGCAACCTCGTCACCAAGCTCGACATGCCGGTGCTCCCACCCGGCGCGTTCGCGGAGCTGACCCGCACCTCGCACGCCCTGGCGGAGATCGCCAACCTGGCACCCGACACCCACCAGGCCTACGTCGGGTCGTCCGCCTTCGCCCACAAGGCGGGGTTGCACGCCAGCGCGATCAAGGTCGACCCCGAGCTGTACAACCACATGGACCCAACGGTCGTCGGCAACATCCAGCGGGTGCTGGTAACCGAGATGGCCGGCCGGGCCAGCGTGGAGCTCAAGGGAACCGAGCTCGGGCTCGACCTCGCCGCCCAGCCGGACGCGGTGACCGACGTGGTGGCGCAGGTCAAGGCGCTGGAGGCGCAGGGCTGGTCATTCGAGGCGGCCGACGCGTCGCTGGAGCTGCTGATGCGCTCGGCGCTGGACGGCGGGGCGGGCCCTGAACGGCCGTTCACGCTCGAGTCCTACCGGGTGATCACCGAGCACCGGGCCGACGGCCAGGTCGTGGCCGAGGCGACCGTCAAGGTCGACGTCGACGGCCGCCGCGTGATCGCCACCGAGGAGGGCAACGGGCCGGTCAACGCGCTTGACGCGGCGCTGCGGGCCGCGCTGAACGGCTCGCGTCCGTGGCTGGAGGCCATCGAGCTCTCGGACTACAAGGTGCGGATCATGTCGCCCGGCGGCCGCGAGGGCCACGGCACCGACGCCGTCACCCGGGTGCTGGTGGAGTCGACCGACCACACCGGCACCTGGACCACGGTCGGCGTGCACGGCAACATCGTCGAGGCGTCCTGGATCGCGCTGGTCGACGCCCTCACCTACGCCGCCCTGCGCCAGTCCGACCCCGCTCGCGAGGTGGATACGCTCGTCGCACCATGACCGCCTCCGATGCTGGCCCCGTTCGCGTTCGCTTCTGCCCGTCCCCGACCGGTGCGCCGCACGTCGGGCTGATCCGGACCGCGCTGTTCAACTGGGCGTTCGCCCGCCACCGCGGCGGCGCGTTCGTGTTCCGGATCGAGGACACCGACGCCGCCCGCGACACCCAGGACTCCTACGACGCGCTGCTGGACGCGCTGCGCTGGCTCGGGCTGGACTGGGACGAGGGTCCGGAGGTCGGCGGCCCGCACGAGCCGTACCGATCCAGCGAGCGGGCCGAGGTCTACGCCGACGCTCTTCGCCGGCTCGTCGAGGCAGGCGAGGTGTACGAGTCGTACTCGACGGGGGAGGAGATCGAGGCTCGGCACCGCGCCGCAGGCCGCGACCCCAAGCTCGGCTACGACAACTTCGACCGGGAGCTGACCGACGAGCAGCGTGCCGCCTTCCGCGCGCAGGGCCGAGCGCCGGTGTACCGGCTGCGGATGCCCGACGGTCCGATCGCCTTCACCGACCTGGTGCGCGGCGAGGTCACCTTCCCGGCCGGCAACATCCCGGACTTCGTGCTGGCGCGCGGCGACGGCACCCCGCTCTACCCGCTCACCAACCCGGTGGACGACGCCCTGATGGGCATCACGCACGTGCTGCGTGGAGAGGACCTGCTGCCGTCCACCCCGCGCCAGGTCGCGCTGCACGAGGCGCTGCACCGGATCGGGCTCGGCGCGGGCCCGCCGCAGTTCGGCCACCTCCCGCTGGTCACCGGAACCGGCAACAAGAAGCTGTCCAAGCGCGACCCGGAGTCCAACCTGCTCGGCTACCGGGAGCGCGGCTTCCTGCCCGAGGGGCTGCTGAACTACCTGGCGCTGCTCGGCTGGGCCATAGCCGACGACCGCGACGTGTTCTCGCTCGCCGAAATGGTCGACGCATTCGACATTTCCCGCGTTTCCGCGAATGCCGCTCGATTTGATCTAAAGAAAGCAGAGGCGATCAATGCGGAACACGTCCGCGCATTGCCCGCGGATGAGTTCGCACGCCGCCTGGAGCCCTACCTGATCGCTGCCGGAGTGCTCCCCGAGGAGCCGTCGCAGGCGCAGCTCGCGCTGCTCGCGGCGGCCGCCCCGCTGGTCCAGACCCGGGTCGTCGTGCTGTCCGAGGCGGTGGCGATGCTGCGCTTCCTCTTCACCGACGAGGACGCCTTCGCTCCCGAGCCCGAGTCGGCGGCCAAGGCGCTGGGCCCCGACGCCGCTCCGGTCCTCGACACGGCTCTGAACAGCCTCGATGCACTCAGTGAGTGGAATGCCGCCGGCGTCGAGCACAGCCTGAAACAGGCGCTGGTCGAGGGTTTGGGGCTCAAGCCCAAGCTGGCGTTCGCGCCGGTTCGGGTCGCGGTGACCGGCCGAACGGTGTCGCCACCGCTGTACGAGTCGATCGAGTTGCTGGGCCGCGAGCGGACCCTGCAGCGGCTGCGTGCCGGTTTGAAGCACGCTGGCGCCCTCGGCTAGTCTGGTCAGAGCGTGACAGCATATGGGGTATGGTGTAATTGGCAGCACGACTGATTCTGGTTCAGTTAGTCTAGGTTCGAGTCCTGGTACCCCAGCGGATTCGGTTTACGTTTCCAATGGCCCCGTCGTCTAGCGGCCTAGGACGCCGCCCTCTCAAGGCGGTAGCGCGGGTTCAAATCCCGTCGGGGCTACACGAGAAGGACCATCTCCCATCCGGAGATGGTCCTTTTTCTTCGCGAACCCGCCACTCATGCGCCGAAACATCCGCTGGGAGCAAGTTAAGCCACATGAGTGGCGGCCGGTGGGGCCGTGGCGGCGGGCGGCAAGGGGCGGCTTGCGCTCAGAGCCGGTGCTGCAGCGCGTCGGCGGCGGCCAGCAGATCTGCGGCCCACCGCCCGCCGGGGCGCCGGCCGATCCGCTCCACCGGGCCGGACACCGACACTGCCGCGATCACCTGTCCTGCGGCGTTGCGCACCGGTGCCGACACGCTGGCCACCCCGGACTCCCGCTCGGCCACGCTCTGCGCCCACCCACGACGGCGCACATCGGCCAGCACCCGTTCGGAGAAGCGAGCCTCGGCCAGCACCGCCCGCTGCAGCGCCGGGTCGGCCCAGGCTGCCAGCACCTTCGCCCCCGACCCGGCGGTCATCGGCAGCCGGGCGCCGATGGGCACGGTGTCGCGCAGCCCGCTGGACGGTTCCGCGGCGGCGATGCACACCCGCTGCAAACCCTCCCGCCGGTAGAGCTGGACGCTCTCGCCGGTGACGTCCCGCAGCCGCGGCAGGACGAGCGACGCGGCCTCCATCAACGGGTCGCCGG
>JACDBJ010000228.1 GCA_013695005.1 Pseudonocardiales bacterium | reverse complement strand
CACCGGGCACGCGTGCCACCGCAGCGGATTGCGGTTGGGTATCGGCGCGTTGCTCGGTGTCGTGCTGGCCATCCCGGTCGGCCTGGACCCGCACGCGGCGCTGGCCGCCGCTCCGCTCGTCCCCCTGTGGCGTGGCGCCGCGTTGGGCCCGGTCGTGGCTGGATGGCCCGCCCGGACGGGTTGGCAAGAGCGTGAGGATTGCCGCGGTGAGCGCAGCGCCGGCGATCAACCCACCCAGGTGTGCGCTGAGTGACAGGCCCAGGGCAACGGTGATGAGCAGGTTGGCCACGATCGTCGGCCGCATTCCATCCGCGTGCTTGCGCAGAGACCGCTTCAGCTCGGAGTCGGCTACGAGGCCTTGAGCTGCCAGCTGGCGCTCGAGGGTTCGGACGTCGAGGAACTGCGTTACGGCGAGGGCGCCCATCAGTCCGAACACCGCTCCGGAGGCTCCGGCGACGACGGCGCCTGCGGGGGAGAACAGCACGGCTGCCAGGCCGCCGGCGAGCATGCTCGCCAGGTACACGCCGAGGAACCGGGACTTGCCTATGGCCGGCTCGAGCTTCGTGCCCATAACGGCCAGCATCAGCATGTTGAAGGCCAGGTGGATCGGCCCGTAGTGCAGGAAGCCCGAGCTCAGCAGTTGCCACCAGTCACCGGGGCCGAATGACGACGCGGTCAGCGCTGCGTGTTGGAACAGCGGCGTGGCGTGGTTGGCCCACAGGCTGCCGGCCAGTACGGCGGTGGCCGCGAACGCCAACGCGTTGAGCTTGATCAGCGTCCCGGTGACAGGAAGTCGCCACGCGGTCTTCAGCATGTTCACGAAGGTGGCCACGAACATCGCCGCTTTGAGCAAGTTGAGCATCCGGGTGACGGGGTTGCGCCACGCCGTCTTCAGGACCTCTCCGATGGCCTTGCCGCGCGCCGCCACCGGGTTGGACTTCGCTGCGTTGGCTTCCCCTGCTTCACTCGCGGCCGGTGTCGAGCCAGCCTGGGCGCCGGCGGCGGTGTCGTCGGTGATGACGCCGAACGCCCGCAGCAGCGCCTGGATCTCGCTGAGTGTCCCGCGCTCGTTCGTGGCCGACTGGTCCTGCGCCGCGCGGTCCTCCCGGTGGATCCGTTCGGCGGCGATGGCGAGCCGGTCGTTGACCACGGCGAGGAGCTCGCCGGGCACGGTCAGCTGGGCTGGGCCGGGCGTGATGTCCTGTGGGTTGACCAGCGCGGCGGCAGCTTGCTGGAGAGCGGCGCTGAGGGTGTCTGTTCCCTGTGGTTCGAGGGCGAGTCGAAGCTCCTCGATGGCCGCCGTTCGGTCCCACTCAGTGAGCTCCAGCGGCATCGTGCCGTGGACAAGGTGGGCATACAGGGCGCGGATCTCCGACCAGTCGAACTCGCGTGGTTCGTTGAAGGCCATGTCCAGCAGGGCCTGCAGCACCGCGGCATACTGCGGCGACGGGGCCGCCTCCAGCGCTGCCGCGACCTTGGATTCGCGCCGCTGCGACGAAGGCGCGGTCGTCCGGCCGATCGCCAGGACACTGGTGAGCACCCGCAGCAGGACCTCGGCCTCGACGTCCGAGATCGTCACGCCAAGCTCGTCCCTCAGTCGCTTACGGGCATCGACGCGGTCCTTGAGCCACTGCTTCATCAGCTCGCCGAGGCGGGCGGCGGCCGCCGGAGGTGACCGAGCCGAGCCCGCCCGGCCATCGCCGGTGGGCTGTCCAGCGGGGTGAGTTTGGCCGGCCAGCACGTCGTCCAGGACCTCCCGAATCGCCACCGCGGGCACGACGCCGACGACGTACTCGGGGATGTCGCCCACCGTTTCGAGGATGCCCAGCAGCAGGGGCAGCACCGAGGGATCGTCGGGCACGGTGCTCACCCCGCTCCCGGAGGAGCCGAAGGTGACCCTGGAAGCTCCGCTCACACGGAACCCGCGGCCGAGGTCGGCCCGGCCCACGGCGACGGTCGGGTCCTGTCCCTGGGCAGGGAAGCCGATGATCATCAGCGGTTCAGCTTGGGACGCCGCGGTGCCCAAGGCCAACGCTGGCAGCGCATGCCCGAGCGTGCGCATCACAGCCGTCGAGTCGATCCGTATCAGCGCGAGGTCGCTGGTGGGGTGCATAGCGACAAGCGTCGCCGGGAAGACGTGCTCTCCGATCTTGACCGTGATGGACCTCGCGCCGTCGACGACGTGTTTGTTGGCGGCGAAGTAGGTGCCCTGGCCGTCCTCATGCACGACCACGCCGCTGCCCTTGCTGTTTCGCAGACCCTTGCCTGCGGGGCCGGGCTTGGTCACCAGGATCAGCCCCGCGCCGTCGGCCGCGTACGGCGCGACTTCCAGCCCGAACTCGACCGGGAGGTGCACCAGCCGCCCCAACCGGGTCAGTGTGGCCACGAGCCTGCCCCTGAGGGTCGCGGGCCGGGTGGCATTCGCCCAGGAACCGTCGGCAAGTTCGATGGCGGTCTGGATCTCGTCCTCGTCCTCGTCCTGCGCGAGGAGGGTGCTGCCAGCGGGCGACTCGCCGTCACCGGTGGCCGGGCCGGTGCCCGGCGGGGGCGAGCGAGCCAAGGAC
>JACDBJ010000218.1 GCA_013695005.1 Pseudonocardiales bacterium | reverse complement strand
GTCTCGGGGAACGCCACCAGCTGCGCACCGAGGCCGGCGGCCTGCTTGATCAGGTCGGCCGCCTTGTCGACCGTCGCCTCCCGGTCGAGGAACACCGGCGACGCCTGCACGGCGGCTACCGTGACGGTCGCAGCGTCGAGCGGGTCTGGGCTCGTCATGGCCCTATCCTCACCCGCTGCGCAAGCCACTGGTGAGCGAGCGCGGACTCACCACTGGGCGAGCGCGTACCGGGTGCCGTCGCAGTCGGTGAACATCGCCCACCAGCCGAAGTGCATCTTCTCCGGAGCCGTCGGGAAGCGCACCCCGCGCTCGGTCAGCTCGGTGTAGGTCTGCTGGATGTCTTTGCACGCGAAGAAGACGTCGGAGTGTGGCAACTGGTCGCGTACTTCCCGGCGCGGCTCGTCAGCCTCGCGCGGGCTCAGCACCAGCACGACCTTGTGGTCCGGTGGGGTGATTTCGATCCACCGCTCGTCGCCGTAGCTGTCGTCGCGGACCACCTCGAAGCCCAGGACCGTCGTCCACCACTGCTTGCCTTGTCCTGGTCCTCGACCGGAACGATGATCTTCTGCACCCCGCTGATCACAGCGCCCTCCCCTGACCCGGAGTCGATGACATGAGGTCGAACACTAACGCCGTGACGGAGGGCGTTGGGGGGACCGGGATTTGGCGTTCAATGACCCGCCCGCCGCTGCAACACTCGGACTGCCCTGGCTAGGCACGAGCCGGCCGTGCGGCGGGCGATCGGTCAGGAGAGTTCAGCGACCCTTGCTCGGGTTCGAGGGCGGCGGCTTGGGAAGGCCATTACCAGTGCACATCAGCGATCTGCTCCTTGGCGGATTGGGGGTAAGGGAATGGATGCCCCGAATTTGCCAACGGCAAACCAGCTCGGGAACCGGTTTCGCGCACAAACTAGCGCCATCCCCGACCAGACTGTCACTTGGCCCTACTCCTGCAACGCGACACGACGGGTTACAGGTGTGGACCACACGTGATGCTCGCTCAGCGGGCGATTGCCGGCGATGAGCGGTAGTTACGCAAACGGGCCGATGAGCGGGATGACCGAGGCCCGTACCACCCGCGCGGCGAGGCGCTGGCGCGCGAGCTGAAGTGGGTGCACGACGCGCTGCGTCACGACCTGCAAGATCGTCAGCCGGCTCTCCCGGCGCTCCTCAGGCCGCGTGGCGAGCCGTGTGGTGCGTGATGGCTCGATGGGTGAACGTCGGCCGCGTGCCCGGGTTGCCCATGTGCGCGGTGAGCTCGCTGGACGGGAAGAACTGCAGGAACCGCGGATCGGCCTGCGCGCGGTCCACGATCGTCTTCTCGATCACCATCGAGTTGTACTGCTGGGCGGTGGTCTCCAACGTGTTGGCGTTGAGGATGACCTCCTGCTGCCAGGTGCGCGCCCACTTGGCGACACCCGGGATGCGGCTGTGCTCCGGCGTGAGGCACTCGGTGGCGATCGCGTTCTCGCTGCTCGCCCAGATTCCGGTGTCGGTGTGGAGCACGAGCGTCTGGTTGCCCAGGACGTGCCCCGGCGTCGCCAGCAGGGCGACTCCCGGTCCGATGACCACGCTGCCGTCGAACGCCAGGTAGTCAACGTCGGTGGGGTCGATGCCGGCGGCGCGCAGCTGGTCCGGCACGGCTGCGTGCTCGGTGCTCATGACGCGCTGCAGCAGCTTCGGCGTCTTTGCGGCCAGTGCGGCGAAGTACGGAGTGTTCCGGCCGAGCTCGTGGTCGCTGGGCTCGAACAGCAGCGTGCGGGTCCGGCCGCCGCCGTCTGACCAGCGGACGACCAGCATCCGGTTGGGTGATCGTCAGGAACGGCGCCGGCGTCCGGGCAGCGCGCCACAGGCCCATCCGGGTCGGGTACGGCAGCGAGATCAGGTCGAAGGTGTCGACCGAGTCCGGCCTGCCGGACGTCGCGAACTCGGCGCGGAGGTCCAGCGCCTGCTGCCTCGCCAGGCTGAGCTGGGCACCGAAGCCGCCGAGCGCCTCGTGCAGGCCGTCGAAGGTCTTGATGGGGACGCCGACGGTCGAGACGTCCTCCGGCCGGGGCATGACAGGTGGCGAGGTCATGGCGAGAGGTCAGGCGCCGGGGTCGGCGGCCTGCGCACCGCCGAACAGGCCGAGCTGACTCATGATCGTGGCGACGTTGAAGTACACGCGCTCGCAGACCAGGCGGTCGTCCTCGAAAAGGAACATGGCGAGCATCCGGCAGCTGAACGAGAGTCCGGTCGCCGGGATGCCGTAGAGCTCGCCCAGATGGGTGCCGAGCAGGTTCAGCTCGACGATCACCGCGTCATCGGCATGCCGCATCGAAATGATCTCGTTGCGCTGGTCCGGGAACGCCCCGCGGGTGCGTGCGAAGTATTCGGCGACCTCCTCCTGGCCGTCGAAGACCTCTCCGCTGGCGATCAGCTCGTACCGAGGGTGCTCGAACGTGGCGATCGTGACGTCGAACTCGTGCCTGTTCTCCGACTCCATGTGCTCGCGGACCAACGCCTCACGGGTTTCGCGAAGCGTCTCAGTTGTCGTCATCGTGCTCCTCCCCCTCGGAGGCGACACCTGACTTGCGGAACTTACGCCGTAAGTAACCCGCGTGTGAAGTAGACCACCTACGCTGTAAGTCGGTCAAGCGGTGAGCGGCGGCGGGGAGCGGCATGGGATCGGCCGGCACGACAGGGCCTGGCGAGCCCGGTGACGCGCGCACTCCCCTGACCCGGGAACGCATCCTGGAGGCCGCTCTCAGCCTGGTGGAGCGCGAGGGGCCCGCCGCCCTGAGCATGCGCCGCCTGGCCAGAGACCTGGGTGTCGAGGCGATGTCGCTCTACAACCACGTCGGCGGCAAGGCGGAGATCCTCGACGGTCTCGCCGAGTTGTTCCTCACCGCCATCGAGCTGCCGCCCGAACGTGGCGACAGCTGGGAGGACCGCATCCGGGCCCTCGCGCGGGCGTTCCGCAAGGCCGCCCTGGCCAATCCGAAGGCGGCCGCGCTGATGCTGACCCGGCAGCTCGAGACGCCCGCGTCGATGCGGCCGACGGACGCGTCGCTCGCGGTGTTCCTCGACGCCGGCTTCGACGAGCAGTCGGCGGTGCACGGGCTGCGCGCGTTCATCGCCTTCCAAATCGGGACCTTGCTGCGCGAGGTGAACTCCTCCCCGGCCTTCAGCGGCCAAGTCCCCGCCGCGGCTCATGGACGGACCGAGCGGCTGGCCGCGAGTGGCTTCCCGGCCGCCGCCAGGGTGGCTCCATACCTCGCCACCTGCGATCACGAGGCGGAGTACTACTTCGGTGTCGAGGCGCTGCTGACGGCCATGCGCGTCATGCTCGCCGAGCGCGCAACCCACCCCTCGGACGCCGAGTAGGACCACGCAGCAGGCGACGAGCGCCGAGCCCCGGAAAAGTCGTTGTAACAAGAGTCGCCTAACGTCGCACGGATGGGCGACTTCGCGGCCTCGCGGATGGGCGTCGAGGAGGAGTTCCACCTCGTCGACCTGCGCACCAGGCGCGCCTCGCCGGCGGTCGACGCCCTACTGGCAGAGCTGGACGGCGACTCGTTCGCGCCGGAGCTGCAGCGCTCGCTCGTCGAGGCCAACACGCTGCCCTGCGAGACCCTCGACGACCTGCGCGGCGAGCTCACCCGCCTGCGCCGCCGGCTCAACGACGTCGCCGACCCGCTCGGGCTGGGAATCGTGGCGTCCGGGACGGTGCCGCTGGTCGACCTGCTCGGCACCGACATCTCGGCAGGCGCCCGCTACGAGCGGATGCAGCACGAGTACCAGCTGCTGGTCCGCGAGCAGCACATCTGCGGTGCCCAGGTCCACGTCGACGTGCCCGACCGCGACGTCGCGGTCGCCGTCGTCCAGCACGTCGCGGTGCACCTGCCGATGTTCCTGGCGA
Organism: Pseudonocardiales bacterium; assembly: GCA_013695005.1. Classification (GTDB taxonomy): domain Bacteria; phylum Actinomycetota; class Actinomycetes; order Mycobacteriales; family Pseudonocardiaceae; genus Pseudonocardia. The sequence goes on along the minus strand of JACDBJ010000218.1, from coordinate 6,328 downwards.
TCTCGGCCAGCTCGCCCTACTGGCGCGGGGTGGACAGCGGCTACGCGAGCTACCGGGACATGGTGTGGCAGCGGTGGCCGACGGCCGGCCCGCCCGGCCCGATGCGCACGGCCGCGGACTACGACGCCATGGTCGCCGAGCTGGTCGCGTCCGGGACGATCAGCGATCCCGGCATGGTCTATTTCGACATCCGCCCGGCCGTGCACCTGCCGACCGTCGAGCTGCGGATCTGCGACGCCTGCCCTTCCGTGGAAGACGTCGTGCTCATCTCCGGCCTGTTCCGGGCGCTGGTCTTGCGCGCGCGGGAATGGGTCGAGCAGGACAAGCCGTTCCCCGACACCCGCCATGAGCTGCTGCGAGCGGCGACCTGGCGCGCCGCCCGGTCCGGGCTGGAGGGCGACCTCGTCGACCTCGCCAACCCGGCCGGCCCGACGCTGGTACCGCCGTCGTTGCTGGTGGAACGGCTGGTCAACGACCTGCGGCCGGAGCTGGAGGAGTATGGCGACTGGGAACAGGTGCTCGAGCTGTCCCAACAGGCGATGGCCAGCGGCAGTGCCGCGGCCCGCCAGCGCCGGGTGTTCGGCCGGCGCGGCCAGCTGATCGACGTCGTCGACGGGCTGCTCGCGCAGACCCGCGGTGAGACCCTGCACCGCTTCCCGCCGACCGCGGTACCGACCGCCCCGGCCCTGTTGGAGAGCTACCACGGCACCGGCTACGACGAGGCGGTCGGACCCAACGGCCGGGTGCTGCCGCACTACGGCTGGATGTTCCGAACGCTCGACCGGCTTGGAGCCCGCGGCATGACGGCCGCCGGCTCGGCGCTGCGTACCGAGCAGCGGGCCCGCGGCGTGATGTTCCGGGTAGCCGACGACGAGCCCGACCGGTTGTTCCCGCTGGACCTGGTGCCGCGCATCATCACCGCCGACGACTGGGCGACGCTGACCCCCGGGTTGATCCAGCGGGTGCTTGCGCTGGAGGCGTTCTTGCACGACGCCTACGGCGACCAGGAGATCGTCCGCGACGGGGTCGTGCCGGCCTCGGTGGTCGCCGGCTCGCCGGGCTGGAGCCGCTTCGGCGCGCTGGCGGGCAAGCACACCGTGCGCGCCGCCGTGAGCGGGATCGACCTGGTGCGCGACAGCGCCGACGGCTGGCTCGTGCTGGAGGACAACCTGCGGGTGCCCTCGGGCATCGGCTACGCGATGACCAGCCGGCGGCTGGTCCGCAGCGTGCTGCCCGACCTGGAGCCGCCCGACGGCGTGGTGCCGCTGGAAGGCGTGCCGACGATGCTGCGCACCGCGCTGCTCAGCGACAGCGGCGACATCGCCGAGGCGGGCGCGATCGCCCTGCTGAGCGCGGGCGTCATCGATGCGGCGTTCTACGAGCACCGGCTGCTGGCTCAGCAGATGGACCTGGCACTGGTCACGCCGGCGGATCTCGCGGTCAGCGACTCCGGCGTGTACGCGCACGGCCAGCGGCTCGCGGTCCTCTACCGGCGGCTCGACGAGCAGACGCTGCTCGACGCGGCCGGGGCGGACGGCAAGCCGGTGGGGCCGGCGCTGTGTGCCGCGGTGGCCGACGGTCGGGTGAGCCTGCTCAACGCGCTGGGCAATGGGGTGGCCGACGACAAGCGGGTCTACTCCTACGTGCCGAACATGATCGCCTACTACCTCGGCGAGGAGCCGTTGCTGCCCAACGTTCCGACCTACGCGTGCGCCGACCCGCACGACCTGGCGGAGGTGCTCGACCGGATTGCCGAGCTGGTGATCAAGCCGGTGGACGGCTACGGCGGCCACGGCATCGTGATCGGCCCCGACGCGGACGGCGCGGAGCTCGCCGCGCTGGCGGATACCGTCCGCGCGAACCCCGAGGACTGGGTCGCCCAGGACCTGATCTCGCTGTCCACGCACCCCACGTTCACCGGAACCCTGCTGGAGCCCAGGGCCGTCGACCTGCGGGCGTTCGTCCTGTTGGGAGAACATGCTCAGGTGGCGCCGGCCGCCCTCACCAGGGTGGCACCGAGCGGGAGCATGATCGTCAACTCCTCCCGCGGAGGCGGCGCGAAAGACACGTGGATCTTGCGCTGAGAGGAGCTCATTGATGTGCGGCATCGCGGGCGAGATCAGGTTCGACGACACCGCGGCTGACGTCGACGCCGTCGCCGCCATGACGGCAGCGATGCACCGTCGCGGCCCGGACGGCTGGGGTGTGCATGCGGGCGGCCGCGCCGCGCTGGGCCACCGCCGGCTGAAGATCATCGACCTGTCGGACCGGGCCGCGCAGCCGATGGTGGACGCCGCCCTGGGCCTGACGGCGGTGTTCAACGGCTGCATCTACAACTACCGCGAGCTGCGCGCGGAGCTCGACGCACTCGGCTACCGGTTCTTCTCCGACTCCGACACCGAGGTGCTGATCAAGGCGTACCACCGCTGGGGCACCAACTGCGTGGACCACTTCCTGGGCATGTTCGCCTTCGCGGTGCTCGAACGCGACAGCGGCCGGCTGGTGCTCGGCCGCGACCGGCTGGGGATCAAGCCGCTGTACCTGTCGCAGACCGCCGACCGGCTGCGCTTCGCCTCCACGCTGCCGGCACTGCTGGCCGCGGGTGACGTCGACACGTCCATCGACCCTGTCGGCCTGCACCACTACCTGAGCTTCCACTCCGTCGTGCCCGCGCCGCACACGATCCTGGCCGGCGTCCGCAAGCTCCCACCCGCCACGGTGCGCACGGTGCATCCCGACGGCCGGCACTCCGACCGCGAGTACTGGCGCCCGGAGTTCTCCCGCGGCGGTGGGGCGGGCGTCGGTCTCGACGCCGAGGACTGGCCCGCCGCGGTGCTCGACGCGCTGCGGCTGGCGGTGAAGCGGCGGATGGTCGCCGACGTCCCGGTGGGCATCCTGCTCTCGGGTGGCATCGACTCCAGCATGGTGGTGGCGCTGCTCGCCGAGGGCGGGCAGCACGGGCTGCGGACCTTCAGCGTGGGGTTCGAGGCGGCCGGTGGCGAGTCCGGCGACGAGTTCGGCTACTCCGACCTGGTGGCGAAGCACTTCGACACCGACCACCAGAAGATCATGGTCTCCTCCGACCGGTTGCTGCCCGCGGTGGACTCCGCCATCGACGCCATGAACGAGCCGATGGTCAGCCACGACTGCGTGGCGTTCTACCTGCTGTCCGAGGAGGTCACCAAGTCCGTCACCGTCGTGCAGTCCGGCCAGGGCGCCGACGAGGTGTTCGCCGGCTATGACTGGTACCCACCGCTCGCGGGCGTCCCACGCGACCAGGCCGCCGCCGCGTACGCGAGCGTGTTCGTCGACCGCCCGCACTCGGAGCTGGCCGAGCTGCTGGAGCCGGAGTGGCTGCCCGGCTCCGACCACAGCAGGGAGCTCATCGAGCGGCACTTCGGCGCACCGGGTGCCGACACGGCCGTCGACGCGGCCCTGCGGCTCGATACGACCGTCATGCTGGTCGACGACCCGGTCAAGCGGGTGGACAACATGACGATGGCGTGGGGCCTGGAGGCGCGGGTGCCGTTCCTGGATCACGAGCTGGTCGAGCTCGCGGGCGCCTGCCCGCCCGAGCTCAAGCTGGCCGCCGGCGGCAAGGGCGTGCTCAAGGCCGCAAGCCGCGGCGTGGTCCCGGACGCGATTATCGACCGTCCGAAGGGGTACTTCCCGGTGCCGGCGATCCGGCACCTGTCCGGCTCGTTCCTCGACCGGGTTCGCGACGCGGTGACGGATCCGGTGGCCAAGCAGCGTGGGCTCTTCCGTCCGGAGTGGCAAACGCGCATGCTTGCCGATCCGAACACCGAGCGGACCACGCTGGGATCCAACGCCTTGTGGCAGGTCGCTCTGCTGGAGATGTGGCTGAAGGAGCAGGGGATATAGGTGGACGCGGCGAGCCCCGAAAAGGACTACGAGGCCGGTGGCTTCACTCGCCGCCGCCGCGCCCGGCTCGCCACCGAGCGGCCCGGCCTCGACTGGCTCGCCGCCGAGACCTGCACCTCACCCGCGCTGTCCCCGGATGGCAGCACCCTGGCCGTGATCTCCGACCGCGACGGCATGCCCCGGGTCTGGTTGATCCCGCTGGCCCCCGGTCCGATGACACAGCCAGACCTGACGCAGCCCGGCCAGCCGGTGCGGTTGGACACCGGCGAGGACTATGTCCGGGAGGTCGGCTGGTCACCCGACGGCGAGTGGTTGTGCCTGACGACCGCGCCCGGTGGCGGCGAGCGCACCCTGGTCCGTGCGCTGCACCCGGACGGTTCCGATGCCCGGGTCGTCGCCGGGTCTCCGGCCGGGGTGGCGTCGATCGGCCGCTGGCAGCCCGGCGGGCACATCGTGGGTCTTGCGGAGAGCAGCGTCACGGACCCGGCCACGCTCAATGCCTACGCGGTGGACGTGTGCTCCGGGCGCCGCCGTCAGCTGGCCAGCGGCCCAGCGGCGACGGTGTGCTCCTTCAGCCACGACGGGCGCTACGCCGTGGTGCGCGTCGGCGCCCGCGGCGCCCGCCGCTTGCTGCTGGTCGACACCCGGACCGGCAGCAGCGCCGACCTCCTCGACGCCGACGCGACCGTCGCCGACGCCCGGTTCGCCTCCGATGACCGGATGATCTACCTGCATACCGACGCCGATCGCGAGTTCGCCGCGCTGCTCGCGCTGCCGAGGGTCGCCGCCGGTTATCCCACGGCGGCCGAGCTCATCGCAGCGCGCGACGGAGCCGAGCTCGAAAGGTTCGCGTTCGGGCCGACCGGCCGCGCCGTCATCGCGGTGTGGAACGTCGAGGGACACAGCGAGCTCGAGCTCGTCGATCTTGCTGCGGGGGAGCGTCGTGTGCTGCCGGCGCCACCCGCGGAGGTGGTGACGGGCTGCGCCTTCGCCTCCGACGGGAGGTCGCTGGTGCTCGCCGTGGAGTCCGGCGCCGAGCCGCCGCACGTCCTGCGCTACCCGCTCCCACCGGCGCAACCGGTCCGGCTGGCTCCCGCATTGCCACCTCCCTGGCTACCCGACACGCCGACCCGGCCGGAACTGCACCGGTGCCGGGCCCGGGACGGCCTCGAGCTGAGCGGCTGGCTCTACCGGCCGGCCGGTGCGGTCGGCGCGGTGCCCACGCTGGTCTGGTTGCACACCGGCCCGGAGGCGCAGGAGCGTCCCACGTTCAACCCGCTCTACCAGGCGGTGCTGAGCTGCGGCGTCGCGGTGTTCGCACCAAACGTCCGTGGCTCGTCGGGTTTCGGGCGCACCTTTGTGAACGCGGACGTCGGCGCCCGTCGGTTCGCTGCCATCAACGATGTCGCCGACCTGGTCCGGTATCTGGTGGACGCCGGGCTTGCCGACCCCGCCGCGATCGGCTGCGCCGGCCGCTCCTACGGCGGCTACCTGACCGTCGCCGCCATGGTTACTTATCCCGAGCTCTTCCGGGTCGGTGTCGACGTCTGCGGCATCACCGACTTCGAGACGTTCTTCGCCCACACCGAGCCGTGGATCGCGGCGACGGCGGTGAGCAGGTACGGCGATCCGCGCCGAGACGCCGAGCTGCTGCGTGAGCTGTCACCGATCCACCGCATCGGGAAGCTGAGTGCCCCACTGCTGGTGGTGCACGGCGGCCACGACACCAACGTGCCCCTCGTCGAGGCCGAGCAACTCGTCACCGCGCTCCGGGACCGCGGCGCGTCATCCGGCTATCTGCTGCTGCCCGACGAGGGACACGACATCCTGGGCACCACCAACCGTGCGGTCTTCGTGCGGGAGGTCGTGCACTGGCTGACTAGACACCTGCTCGACGTCGACGAGCGCAGCGCCTGAGCGATGATCGTGATCCGCCATGAGATCGACCGGGTCGGCGCGGGGGAGTGGCCGCAGGACGACAACCCGCTGCGCGACGCCCGCACACCGCGGCCTGCCTGGCCAGGAGTGGGAGCATCCCTACATTCAGGAGCTCGCTGCCTACTCCGCCGGCATCGGCATCGCCAAGGCGTGGCTGGCGGTGATTGCGCGAGCAGACAGAGGTGCGCCCAGGTGGGCCGCAAGGTCGCGGGCGTCAGACGGCGGCTCCGGTGATCGCGCGGCAGCCAGTATCACCGTGGGCGGTAGACCTCTGCCCGGTGCTCAACCCTCAGCACGACCACCCGACGTGAGGACTGGTTGATGCGGTAGACGACGCGGTACGCGCCCCGGCGCGCCGCGTAGCGACCTTCCAGCTCGCCACGCAGCTTCTTGCCGACGCGCTGGGGATTCTCCAGCAGCGGGCCGGTGATGAACTCGATGGCGGCATTCGCGACGGATTCGGGCAGGTCGTTCTGGATCATTCGGGCCGCCGGACCCGCCACAGTCA
>JACDBJ010000211.1 GCA_013695005.1 Pseudonocardiales bacterium | reverse complement strand
CATCCGGAGCCGGAAGGCCAGCCGCCGACGTCCGGCGGAGCGAACGGCACCTGGCCCAGCGCCACCAGCCCGGTACGCACCGCCTGCTGGGCGGTGGCCGGCATCGCCGAGGGGCGCAGCCGCAGCGCCCGCAGCGCTCCCACCAGCCACTCCATCGGCTGGCGCACGAGCACCGAGCCCGGATCGCGGAACGCCGGGGCGCCTACCGCTGCGCGCAGTAGGCCGGTGATGTCGCGGCCTGGGCCGTAGCCGGCCACCAGCGAGTTCAGTGTGGCCGGCTCGGGCGGGGTGTCGGACACGAACCGCCGCCATACCCGGCCAGCCAGGAACTGCGGCGACGCCGGCTGCGCCGCCAGCAGCTCGACCAACCCGGGGGCGTCGAAGGAGCCAGTCGAGCCGAGCACGGTCTGCGGCCCGCCGTCATGGGCCTGCGGGACGAACGCCGCGGAGTCGGTCGCCCGATCCACCCGCCACCCGGTGAGCGCACGGGCACCTTCCCGGACATCAGCTTCGCCGTAGTGGCCGACGCCCAGCATGAACAGCTCCATCAGCTCACGGGAGAGGTTCTCGTTGGGTTTGCCTCGTCGGTTGCCGCCGCCATCCAGCCACACCAGCATCGCCGGGTCGACGACCAGTGCTCTGGCCAGGTCCCGGAAGTCACCACCGCCGAGCCGGCGAAACGTCTCGTTCTGGGTGAGCATCAGCGCGGCGCTCTTGACCTTCTTCACCGAGGTGGCGAAGTGGCCGTGCCAGAAGAACACCAGCCGCTCGGGATACGGCGCCTCGACTGCCGCCATCCGGTCCAGCCACCACAGACTGAGCTGCTCGACACGATCCTTCTCCTGCTGCCTGGTCGCGCGGCGCTGCTCCGGGCTCAATTGCCGATCGCCCCTGGTCAGTCCAGGCGTGGCGGATGGCGGCGCCGGACTTACGGCGACTCCGGGGTCAGGGACTGTCGAACTCGTCAGTCGAGCGAGCGTGGCGTCGAAGCCCTGTGCCGCAGCAGCATCGAGCTCGCCGGGCCGGGGGCCCAGACCGACCCGCTGCAGGAGCCGGCGTACGGCGTCGCGTTCGCTGACCGGTGCGGTCATGCCGATGACGCTAGGGCGCGGCTGTGCCGGTGGACAGGATTTGGTCAGGGTCTTCAGTGATCCTTCAGCAAGCGGTCAACCGCCGGCGCGGAAGCTGGTGTTTCGCATTACGCCCGTAGGTCGGGGGTGCGCATGTCTTCGCCGGGGGCTGATTCCACACTCCGGTGATCTTTGGCCGGCTCGCCCGATGCCTTCTCCAGGAAACGGAGCAGCTCGATCGGGAAGGGTAGAACCAGCGTGGAGTTCTTCTCAGCTGCCACCTCGACGACGGTTTCCAGTAGCCGCAACTGCAACGCTCCAGGCGTATCGGCCATCACCGCGGCGGCCTGGGCCAGCATCTCGGAGGCTTGGAACTCGCCCTCCGCAACGATGACCCGCGCCCGGCGTTCTCGCTCGGCCTCGGCTGCCGCGACATCGACCGCTTCATGGCGTCGGGCAGTGCGACGTCCTTGATCTCGACTCGGTCGATGTGGACGCCCCACCCCAACGCCGGGCTGTCGATCATGATTTCCAGGCCGCTGTTGAGTTGCTCGCGATTGGACAGCAAGTCGTCGAGCTCGCTCTTGCCGATGATGGAACGCAGCGAGGTCTGGGCGACCTGCCCGACCGCAAAGAGGTAGTCCTGCACCTCGATCACCGCCCGAACGGGGTCCACCACCCGGAAGTAGACAACGGCGTCGACTCGACCGTCACATTGTCCCGGGTGATGCCGTCCTGGGCCGGTATTGGCATCGTGACGATCTGCGTGTTGACCTTCTGCAGACGATCAACGAGCGGCATGATCAGCGTCATCCCAGGGTTCTTGGGCTCGGGGCGCACCCGCCCGAGGCGAAATACGACCCCGCGCTCGATCTGTCTGACAACACGGACACCGATGGCAAGGTAGACGCCAACCAGAGCGAGGACTCCGCCAAGAATCTCGACGATCATGTCTAGCTCCTAGTGTCGCGTGAATGATGTTCTTTGACCTCCGGTTGCTCGGGGGATGATGTCGTCGGCGGTTTTGGTCCATGTGAAGGGTTGGCAGCGTTGGTTCCAGCCGTCGTTGAAGGTGCGGATGGCGGCGGTGAGGTCTTTGACGCTGGTGAAGCTGCCGCGGCGGATGGCTTGTCGGGTGATGATCCCGAAGAAGATCTCGACCATGTTCAGCCAGGACCCCGAGGTGGGGGTGAAGTGCAGCGTGATCCGTGGGTTGCGCGCAAGCCAAGCCTTCACGGTGGGGTGCTTGTGGGTGGCGTAGTTGTCGACCACGATGTGCAACTTCGCCCGCGGGTATGTCTTGGCGACCTGTTTGAGGAAGCGTAGGAACTCATCGGATCGGTGTCTGGGGTAGCAGGCGTCGGTCACCTTGCCGGTCGCGACCTCCAACGCCGCGAACAGAGTGGTGGTGCCGTGGCGGACGTAGTCGTGGGTCGCCTTCTCCGGCAGCCCAGGCCGCATCGGCAGGATGGGAGCGGTGCGGTCCAGGGCCTGGATCTGGCTTTTCTCGTCGATCGAGAGCACCACCGCCTTCTCCGGCGGGTCGAGGTAGAGCCCGACCACGTCGCGGATCTTGGCCTCCAACTCAGGGTCGGTGGAGAACTTGAACGTCTCCCGCCGCCACGGCTGCAGGGCCGGGGGCAAGGCCGACGGTTCCGCTCAGCGATCACACCGTGCCATGTGGGCTGAGCCCTGGGCGGCGGCCGATGTCGACTCGGTGAGTGAACGATCGATACAACCGCCGCCGCTCAGCCCCAGCCGGGTGAGCGGGTGACGGTTCGTTCGCCGAGGACGGGCTGGACGGCTCGCCCGTCGTACTGGGTGGACAGCACGATGTGGGTGCGTATCTCGCCGCGGGTGCCGATGCGCTCGATAAGGCCTTCGAGATGCGCAAGGGATGCTGCCCGAGCCTTGAGCATGGTGCAGTGCTCGCCGGACAGTTTGTGGATCTCGACCACCTCGGGGTAGTCCTCGGCGCTGGTGGTGTTGAGCAGGCAGCTGCCCAAGGAGCACCGCAGTTGGATGAACGCCAGCAGCGGTTGCCCGGCGCGGACTGGGTCGACGGTGGCGGTGTAGCCGGTAATGATCCCGGCCTCTTCGAGACGGCGAACCCGTTCGGCCACCGCTGGTGATGACAGATGCACTCGACGGCTGAGTTCGTTGTACGACAGCCGTCCGTCGGCCTGTAGCTCGGCAAGCAGCCGCCAGTCGACCTCGTCTGGCTCCAGCGATCGGAAAGCGGCCACGACCGTTCTCCTAGCGTTCGTAACTTCCATGTGGCATCTGAGGATAGCGTCGCCCGTTCATGCTCCGCCATCGACTTTGTACCGTGAAATGGTGCCTCGTCCGGTTCCTCAGCTGCTAGCGATCGGCGCGCGGCGCCGCGGTATCGACTCCTCGGCGGGGCGGAGGTCGGCCATGCACGCGCTGTGGGCGGCGAGCGTGGTCGGTGGCCTGGCGCAGTCGCTGGCCGGGTCGGCCGGTGCGCTGCTCGCGCGCCAAGTCGGCGGATCGGACATCGTCGCGGGTTTGCCGCAGGCGATGTTGGTAGCCGGCTCGGCGCTGGCCGCCCTAGCTCTGTCGGCCCTGACGCGTCGCTACGGTCGCGGGCTGGCACTCGGTGCCGGTGCAGGGGTGGCTGCAGCTGGGGGCGCGCTGGTGATCCTCGCCGCCGTGCTGGCAAGCCTGCCGGGACTGCTGTTGGGCCACCTCTTGCTGGGGGCGGGCAACACCGCGGTAATGCTGGGTCGATATGCCGCCGCCGACCTGGGGCCCGAGGCCACCCGCGCCCGGGCGATGGCGTCGGTGCTCGTCGCGACAACGATAGGTGCGGTGGCCGGCCCGAACCTGTTGGAGCCGACCAGCGCCCTCGGCCTCAGCCTCGGGCTGCCCCGACTGGTCGGCGCCTACCTGATCGCAGCCGTTGGATTCGCCGTCGCGGCGGGCCTACTCGGTTGCGGGCCGCTACGCACGCATCCAGCGGCGGAGCCGGCCGACCGCGCCTGGCCTCGGGAGGCCGCTGGTGCGAGCCAGCGCGGCCTCGGTCGCACAGCGGTGCTGGGGCTGGCCGTGCTGGCCATGGCCAACCTGGTGATGGTCGCGGTCATGACGATGGCGCCCGTGCAACTGCACCACATCGGCGTCGGGTTGGGAGCGATCGGGCTGGTGGTCAGCCTGCACATCGCCGGCATGTTCGCGCCGTCACCACTGTCGGGTTGGCTGACCGACCGCCTTGGTGGCGGGCCGGCGGCGGCCATTGCCGGCGTGGCGCTGATCTGCGCGGCGGTGCTTGCTGCTCTACCCACCGACGGTCCGATCATCCTCACCGCAGGGCTGGTGCTGCTCGGGATCGGATGGAACCTCGCGCTGCTAGCCGGCAGCGCCCTACTTACCGCGGGCGTCTCCGTGCGCGAGCGGCCGCACAGGGAAGGCTGGGGCGAGATGGGCATGGGCGTGGCCGCCGCCGGAGGAAGCGCCATGTCCGGGCTGGTGGTGAGCGGTGGTGGCTTCGCGCTGCTGGCCGCAGGCGCCGCGGCGGCCGCCCTTGTGCTCCCGCTGGCCTGGTATGCGGCGACGCGGCTCACCTGAGGACTACGGGGTCGAGGCGCTGGAGTGCAGGCAATGGAGGGGATTCTGGACAGCCTGCCGGTCTGTTGGCCCCGAGTGACTCGATGCCGACCATCGACGTAGACGAGACCACCACCGTTGCCCAGTAGATGCCGGACCAGGTAGCGCGTCACGGTGCGGTTGCCCCTGGCCAAACAAGGCGGCGGCGCGACATGCGCCGGCTGAGGTCGGGGCCTGTCGAAATGGATGCTCCGTGGATGCTCGGCAGTTCCGCACCGGAGCGACGCCTAGCGGCACATCAGTCACAAGACCCACCGGTCATGGCGCTGACCGGCGGAAACGGCGTCGGCGGGCATCCAACGGTACAGCGTGACACGCTGTCCAGCACGCTCTTAACCAGCGGGTTCGGGGTTC
>JACDBJ010000396.1 GCA_013695005.1 Pseudonocardiales bacterium | reverse complement strand
AAGTGGGCCGCAGGGATCAGCGACACTTTCGCCCTCGGTATCGCGAACGAGGCGATCGGCCTAGGGCTTCCCGTCGTGGTGGCGCCTCATGCCAAAGCCAGCCTCGCTGTCCACCCGGCATTTCAGGCCAGTTTGAAGCGCCTGGCCGGCTGTGGGGTGACGGTTCTGGAGAACGAAGTGCTTCGGGGAGAGGACAACGAGGAGGCTCCTCTCGCCTTCAACTGGTCGCCGCTGCTGGACGAGCTCTCGACACAGCTGCGATAGCTCTACGACGTGACTCGCGCGGCGTCGTAGGCGGCGATGGCACGCTTGCCCGCTCGCATCCGCCAGGCCTGCTCCAGCAGCGCGGCGATCTCCTCCCAGTCCGGCTCGACGCCGTACAGCTCGACGCCGACCCAGTCGTTGACGTAGGCGGGGGTGAAGTACCGATCGGGGTCGGCAGCCTCCAGCGCCTCCCGCTCCCCCGGCGGCGCCTTCACGCACAGGGCGAGCCTGCCGTCGCCGTGGTGGTCGACGAGCAGCCACGCGATCCGCTGTGGGCCCAGCATGAACCCGGTGTGGCCCCACCCGTCCTCGGCCACCACCCCGGGCAGCCCGGACACCAGCCCGACCAGCCGCTCGCGCACCCGCTCCAGGTCAGCCTCTGTCCACGTGACGACCATGCTCGTCAGCGTAGAACCGCGCACCGACTATTTCGTGGCGGGCGCCAAGCGGACGTGCGTGACCGCAGCGGAGCTCACGAACTGGACGACCTCGTAGCCGTCCGGGCCACCGTCGAGGTTGTCGAACAACCGCTCACCGCCGCCCATCAGACCGGCACGATCGCCAGGTGCAGCTCGTCCACCAGGCCGGCGCGGAGGTACTGCTGGATCGTCGATGCACCCCCGCCGAGCCTGACATCGGCTTCGTCAGCGGCGACGAACGCGTGAGCCAGCGCGGACTCGATGCCGTCGTCGATGAAGTAGAACGTCGTCCCACCCTCCATCGTGATCGGCGGTGCGGGTGATGGGTGAGCACGAAGACCGGATGGTGATACGGCGGGTTGTCACCCCACCAACCCGTCCACTGCTCGTCGCCCCACGGCCCACGGATCGGGCCGAACATGTTGCGGCCCATGATCGTCGCACCGATGCCCTTGTCGCCCTCTCCCATTAACCTGTCATCGACGCCTTCGTCACCGCCCTCCTCGCCGAACATCTGACGGGCGGTGCGGGTGCCGAACACCCACTCGTGCAGCTCGGGGCCGCCGATACCGAGTGGGTTGTCGATGTTCTGGGCGGGTCCAGCCCCGTATCCGTCGAGCGAGATCGAGAAGTTGTGCACGCGCAGCTTCTGCATGACCCAGGTTGTACACCTCACAACCCGTGCAGCAGGCGGCCAGATGCTCCAGCGGGGCGGCAGCGTCCTCGTGGGGCTCGTCCGCGTCGCCGGAAGTCCGCAGCGCGCGCTCCCACACCAGCGGCCGCCAGCTGCTCGTCCATCCACGCAGTCGCCCGCTCGCGCCACCGGGCCGAGGACCACAGCTCCACGCCGGTGCGGTGATCAGCACCTGATCCATCCGAGGCCACACGAGATCGTGTTCACCCGGCCGGGACGGCGCAACCGCTAGCCTCGAAACGGTGCGACACTTCGACTTGGTGATCATCGGCACCGGCTCCGGGAACACGATCCTCGACGAGCGCTTCGACTCACTCGACGTGGCGATCGTGGAGCAGGGCTTGTTCGGTGGCACCTGCATGAACGTCGGGTGCGTCCCGACCAAGATGTTCGTCTACGCCGCCGATGTGGCCGAGACGATCCGCGGTGCGTCGGCGTTCGGCATCGACGCGACCGTCGACAAGATCCGCTGGAGCGACATCCGGGACCGGGTGTTCGCCCGCGTCGACCCGGTCGCGGTCGACGGCAAGCGGTACCGCATCGAGGACAACCCCAACGTCACCGTCTACACCGGCCACGGCGTGTTCACCGATCACAAGGCGATGCGGGTCTACCTGGGCAACGATCGCACGGAAGACATCACCGCCGACCAGTTCGTGATCGCCGCCGGCGCCCGTCCGGTGATCCCGGCCGAGGTCACGGCCAGCACGGTGCCGCCGTTCCACACCTCGGACACCATCATGCGCATCGACGAGGTGCCCGAGCGGCTGGTGATCCTCGGGGGCGGGTACGTGGCCGCCGAGTTCGCCCACATCTTCGGCGCCCTGGGCAGCGACGTCACCATCGTGGCCCGCGGCCCGCAGCTGCTGCGGCAGCTGGACGAGACGCTGTCGGAGCGGTTCACCGCGTGCGCCCGCGAGCGCTGGCGGGTGCGCACCGGCGCCGGCGTCGCGCACATCGACGGTGACTCCGACGATGTCCGGCTGCTGCTGCACGACGGCGACACCATCGCCGGTGACACGCTGCTCGTCGCCACCGGCCGCACGCCCAACGCCGACCGGCTCGATGTCGGAGCCACCGGCGTCCGGACCCACCCCGACGGCCGGGTCGTGGTCGACCGCCACCAGCGCACGACCGTGGACGGCATCTTCGCCCTGGGCGACGTCAGCTCGCCCTACCAGCTCAAACACGTCGCCAACCACGAGGCGTCGGTCGTGGCGCACAACGTGCTCCACCCGGACCAGCCCGTCGCCACCGACCATCGCTACGTCCCAGCGGCGGTGTTCACCGAGCCACAGATCGCCACCGTCGGGGTAACCGAGGCACAGGCCGAGAAGTACGGGCTGGACTACACGGTCAAGATCCAGAGCTACAGCGACGTCGCCTTCGGGTGGGCGGCCGAGGACACCACCGGCTTCTGCAAGGTCATCGCCGTGCGTGGCACCGGCGAGCTGCTGGGCGCCCATGTCATGGGCCCGCAGGCCGCCACCGTGATCCAGCCGCTGATCCAGGCGATGTCTTTTGGCCTGCGCGCGCCCGAGATGGCGCGCGGCCAGTACTGGATTCACCCGGCGCCACCCGAGGTCGTGGAGAACGCCCTGCTCGGCCTGGAACTCTGAGCCCCGTGAAGGAGTACTGACCGGAGCTACGGCAGGGTCAGGATCTCCGCGCCGTCGGTGGTCACGAGGACGGTGTGCTCGAACTGCGCGGTGCGCGCCTTGTCCTTGGTGACCACGGTCCAGCCGTCGTCCCAGATGTCGTAGTCGATCGTGCCGAGCGTGATCATCGGCTCGATGGTGAAGGTCATGCCGGGCTCGAGCACCGTCTGCACCTTCGGCTCGTCGTAGTGCAGCACGACCAGCCCGCTGTGGAAGGCGCGGCCGATTCCGTGGCCGGTGAAGTCGCGGACCACGCCGTAGCCGAACCTCTTCGCGTATGACTCGATCACGCGCCCCACGACGTTGAGCTCCCGGCCGGGCCTGACCGCGCGGATCGCGCGCATCAGCGCCTCGTGGGTGCGCTCCACCAGCAGCCTGTCCTCCTCGGACACGTCACCGGCGAGGAAGGTCGCGTTGGTGTCGCCGTGCACACCGCCGATGAACGCCGTGACGTCGATGTTGACGATGTCGCCGTCCTCGATCACCGTCGAGTCGGGGATGCCATGGCAGATCACTTCGTTCAGGCTCGTGCAGCAGGACTTCTTGTAGCCCTTGTAGCCCAGCGTCGAGGGGTAGGCCCCACTGTCGCACAGGAACTCGTGCACGACGGCGTCGACCTCGTCGGTGGTGACTCCCGGCGCCACCGCCTTGCCGCCGACCTCCAACGCCTGCGTGCCGATCCGCCCCGCGACCCGCATCGCCTCGATGATCTCCGGCGGCTGGACCCAGGGGTCGCCGTTCGGTGTCGGCCGCTTGCGCCCGACGTACTCGGGGCGCTCGATACGCGCCGGGACAGGGCGTATCGGTGAGATCACGCCTGGTGTGAGCGCGGTACGGACGGGCATGGCTGCCACTCTAGGCGAGCAGCGGCGTGACCAGGAGATCGCCGAGCCACGTCTCGTACTCCTGCGGCGTCCAACCCCGCTCGATCACCAGCAGCTGGTAGATCTCCGACAACGTGGCGGCGAGATACGGGGTGGCCGGCGCTGGACAGCTCGGCGGCGGTGTGCCTGGTCTAACGCTGTGCGCTGGAGTCCGACCGCGCGCGGCGGGCGACCAGCAGCGCTAGCCCACGCCAGCCGATGAGCAGGGCGGCCAACGTCACGGCGCTCACCAGCAGGAATGTCAGGGGCAACGACCGGGTGAACAGGGTCCGGATGACCAACCCGAGCAACAGGGCGCCCAGCCACACAGCGAGGCCGGCCTGCAGCGTGGCCGGCGCGCGATGGACCGCGGGCAAGGCCCAGCTCGCGGCCACCCCCACAAGGAACGGCGCGGCCGTGGCCAGCAGGCCGACCAGGTCACCGGATTCTGCGTGGCTGAGCCGGCCGACCGCGGCGAACACCAACACCGCCACTACGTCCGCGAGCAATGCGAGGACCGCGGTTCGTGACTGCATCTGTCCAGCCTAGGACCCTTCGACCGCTGCGTCGGGGAGGACGTGGACTCGCCTTATGCTGCGTCCGGCAGAACACCGCTCGGGGACGGGGATGTATGGCCTACGGGCTTGGGATCGATGTTGGGACCACGTTCACCGCGGCTGCGGTGAGCCGCGCCGGCCGTGTGGAGACGGTCGAGCTCGGTGACCGCGCTGCCGCGGTGCCGTCGGTTCTCTACCTGGGCGCGGACGGGTCGGTCCAGGTCGGCGAGGCGGCCAACCGCCGCGCGCTGCAGGATCCGGGGCGGGTGGCCCGCGAGTTCAAGCGTCGGGTCGGCGATCCGGCGGCGGTGATCGTCGGCGGCAGCCCGTACTCCGCTGACGGTCTGGTCGCCAAGCTGCTGTCCTGGGTCGTCGCATCGGTCGCGGCTCGCGAAGGTGGCCAACCGGGCGCGATCGCCTTGACCCACCCGGCCAACTGGGGGCCGTACAAGCGCGACCTCATGCGGCAGGCCGCCGAACGCGCCGGCCTGGGCAAGGAGGTCACGCTGCTGAGCGAGCCCGAGGCCGCCGCGGCCTGCTACGCCGCCACCGAACGGGTCGACGTCGGCAACACCGTCGCGGTGTACGACCTCGGTGGCGGCACGTTCGACGCGGCGGTGCTGCGCAAGACCGCGTCCGGCTTCGACATCCTCGGCTCGCCGCAGGGCATCGAGCGGCTCGGCGGCGTCGACTTCGACGAGGCCGTGTTCGCGCACGTCCAGGCGGCCATGGGGGACGCGTTCGACAACATCGACCCGACGGATCCCGCGGCTGTGGCGGCCGTTGCCCGGCTTCGGGCGGAGTGCGTCGCGGCGAAAGAGACGCTGTCGGCCGACACCGAGGCCGCGATCGCGGTCATGCTGCCCGGCACCCACACCACCGTCCGGCTGGTCCGGGGCGAGTTCGAGAAGATGATCCGCCCGGCGATCACCGAGACGGTCGGCGCACTGCGCCGCGCGGTGTCCGTCGCCGGCCTCACCCCTGCCGGCATCGACACCGTCGTGCTGGTCGGCGGCTCGTCACGCATCCCGCTGGTCACCGAGCTGGTGTCCAACGAGCTCGGCCGGCCGATCGCGACCGACGTCCATCCCACCAACGCGGTGGCCATCGGCGCCGCGCACAGC
>JACDBJ010000067.1 GCA_013695005.1 Pseudonocardiales bacterium | reverse complement strand
CTGCTCCGCCGCGCCGTCGGCGTCGGACTCGGGCTCGGGCTGTGGCGTCAGCGTCGCGAGCCGCGGTGGCCGGCGCTCGGTGACCCAATTCGGCTGGTGCAACGGGTCGCCGGAGAACCAGGCCG
The DNA here is from genome assembly GCA_013695005.1 of Pseudonocardiales bacterium. GTDB lineage: Bacteria > Actinomycetota > Actinomycetes > Mycobacteriales > Pseudonocardiaceae > Pseudonocardia. The sequence continues at coordinate 2,082 of JACDBJ010000067.1, read as the reverse complement.
CGAAGGCGGCGTCGTAACGGGCCACGTCGTCCGGATCGCCGCAGAGCGTGAGTCGGCCGGCCCAGTAGGCCTGCGGCTCGCTGGTGACCTCCACGGCGTCGAGTGCGGCCAGGAACGCCGCGACCCGCTCGGTGCTCACCGGCACCCCGGCATGACGCAGCGCTGTGGTGAAGCCGACGAGGCCGCGCAGCAGCAGCTCGGTCGCCTCGGGCGCCACGGGAGCCGCGGTGTCGGCCGCGGACATAGTCAGGAGGCCAGCAGGGTGTCGAGGCGATCCCGCACCCGGTCGGCGTCCTCGCGGTACTTCAACACCGCACCGAGGGTCGCCGCCGCGTTGTCGACGTCCAGCTCGCGGGCGCCGAGCAGTTGCAGGGCGAGCGCCCAGTCCAGCGACTCCGCGACGCCGGGCGGCTTGAGCAGCTCGGTACCGCGGAGCTGGTGGACCGCGGCGGCCACCTGCTCGGCCAGCCGATCGGGCAACCCCGGCAGCCGGCGGCGCAGGATCGCGATCTCGCGGGCCACGTCGGGGTGGTCCAGCCACACGTAGAGGCACCGGCGCTTGAGGGCGTCGTGCACCTCGCGGGTGCGGTTGGACGTGAGCACGACGATCGGCGGCGTGGCGGCTCGTATCTCGCCGATCTCGGGGATGGTCACGGCGTGCTCGGTGAGCACCTCGAGCAGGAACGCCTCGAACTCGTCGTCGGCCCGGTCCACCTCGTCGATCAGCAGTACGGTCGGCGAGCTCTGCAGCGCCCGCAGGATGGGGCGGGCGAGCAGGAACCGGCGGTCGTAGAGCGAGGCTGCGACGGCGTCGGCGTCGAGCCGCTCGTGGGACACCCCGGCGGCGGCCTCCAGCGTGCGTAGGTAGAGCAGCTGGCGGGGGAAGTCCCAGTCGTAGAGCGCCTGGCTGGCGTCTATCCCGTCGTGGCACTGCAGCCGGATCAGCTCGGCGCCGGTGGCCTGCGCCAGCGCCTGCGCCAGCGCGGTCTTGCCGGTGCCCGGCTCGCCCTCGCAGAACAGCGGCCGCGGCATCCGCATTGCGAGGTAGGCGGCGGTGGCCAGACCCTCGTCGGCGAGGTATCCGGTCGCCTCCAGCGCTGCGGCAACCTCTCGCGGGGAACACGGCGCCGCCGGTGGCGGAGACGGCGGTGCGGCGTCCTCGCCGGGGCCGTCAGCTGCGTTCACGCCTGCCAGCATGACGGAACGCCCGCGGTCCGGCCACCAGGACGCCTCACGGACAGGTTGCGCCATTTGTGTGGGGAGCGCCACAAAAGCGCCCAACATTTCCACATTGAATGTATTGCGTCGAGCGTATTCATTCCGTTATAGAATGTGGTCTGACCTGCGGTGATTACGCAGCTCACGACCCGTCAACCCCATCGCCGTGACGACTATCACATTCATTTCAGTTGACGATGACGCTCGCTTACGTATTGTCAACGATCGACTGGGCGAAATGCGTTCAGTTGAAAGTAAATCGGTACCGCCGTTGTCGTGCCCTGCCCGCGGTTCCGAACCCCGAGATACAAACGCCGGGCAGGGACGGATCCGAAATTGTGCAACTGCGCTGGCTCGCCCACGCGCAGTCGCACAAGGCAGGACAACCGGAGACGCGGCCCCTTTGGAGAGAAGGAAATGGCTAGCACTCGAGGCACAAACCGCCGATCCCCGTTCGGGGGTCGGAACCTCGCACGGATGCTCGTGGCGGGGACCGTTGCGGTAAGCGCCCCGTTCCTCGTGGCCGGCACCGCCGACGCGGCCACCGGCAGCGACTGGGACCGTCTGGCGCAATGCGAGGCCCGCGGTAACTGGAACATCAACACCGGCAACGGGTACTCCGGCGGGCTGCAGTTCTCGCCCAGCACCTGGCGGGCCTACGGCGGCGGCACCGGCAGCGCGGCTTCAGCGAGCCGCGCGCAGCAGATCGCGGTCGCCGAGCGCGTGCTGGCGGGACAGGGCTGGGGCGCGTGGCCAGCATGTTCCCGCAAGCTGGGCTTGCGTGGCGCAGCTACGCCTCGCAGTGCGCCTGCTCCGCAACGCGCCGCGGCACCGGCACAACCGGCGGCCCCGGCGGCCCCGGCG
>JACDBJ010000062.1 GCA_013695005.1 Pseudonocardiales bacterium | reverse complement strand
GCGGCGGCACGCAGCAGCACGTCAGGCGCCTTGAGCGGCTGGATGCGGCCGACGAAGGCGAGCACGACCGCGTCTGGCCGGATGCCGAGGCTGGCACGGGCGACGGCCTGGTTGGCGGGGCGGAAGCGGTCGAGGTCCACGCCGGGGGCGACCGTTGTGGTGCGGCCTGGGTCGGCGCCGTAGAGGTCGACGAGCTGGCGGACCTCGATGTCGGTGTTGCCGATGAGCCGGTCGGCCTCCACGACGACCTGCTCCTCGCCGATCACCCTGCCTCGCGGCTCCGGGCGGTCACCGTCGGCGAGCGCGGCATTCTTGACCTTGGCCAGCGTGTGCGCGTTGTGCACCAGCGGCACGCCCCAGCGGTCGCGGGCGAGCCAGCCGACCTGGCCGGAGAGCCAGTAATGGGAGTGCACGACGTCGTAGTACCCGGGCTCGTGGCGGGCCTCTTGGCGCAGCACGCCCGCGGTGAAGGCGCAGAGCTGGCCGGGCAGGTCATCCTTGCCAAGCCCCTCGAACGGCCCCGCGGCGACGTGCCGGACCAGCACCCCAGGCGCCAGCTCCGCGACCGGTGGCTGTTCGGAGGACGTTGCCCTGGTGAAGATCTCCACGCCGACGCCACGGCGGGCCATCCGGCTGGCGGTCTGCTCGATGTAGACGTTCATGCCGCCGGCGTCGCCGGTACCCGGCTGCTCAAGTGGCGATGTGTGCACAGACAGCACACACACCCGCCGTGGCAACCGCGTCCGGCGGCCGCGTTCGGACCTCACCACCCGTTTCTAGCACGCTCAACCACTTTCCACCGGACGGCGCCGGCCTGGTGAGCGTCTCGAGAAGTCTCGACGGCCGGTTGAGTTGTCGCTTGTGTTAGCCCTGGCGATTTACGAGTCCGGCGAATGATCTTCGATTCGACTGGTTGATCTTTGCTCTGGCCGTTGGGTGTCGGTGGGCAGGTGGGGTTACCCGGCCTGCGGTTCTGCCGGTGGCTCCGGGGCCTGGTCGGGAAGGGTTTGTAGGTCAGCCAGCCGGTCGGTGCAGCGCGGCGAGCCGCTCGAAGGCGGTCAGGAGCATGTGGATGTAGGGCCAGGTTCGGTCCAGTCGCAGGCGCAGCCGGCGAGCGCCGCGGGCGAGGCGGGCGGCGACGTGCACCCTGGCTGGCATGCACCGGACAGCCGAGCGTGCAGCCGCGACATCACGCCGTACCGTGCGCGGTGTGACCCCGAGCCGGTCGGCGAGCTCGGGGCCGGTCCAGACCTGGCGCTGCTGCAGCAGCCCGAGCAGGGCGAGCACCCGCTCCGTCGTACCCCGCTCGTCACCGCTTGCCACGTCCATGTCGCCCACCCTGCCGGAGATAGCGGACCGATTCTGTCCGCTAAGGGTGTCAGGGTGGCTCCACGGATGGAGACGAACTCGACTGGAACCGGACGCTGCGCGAGCAGTGGGAGTTCCATTGGAACCATCAGCTCCGAGCCCGGCTCGGCGGCCTCACCGTCATGACGTGACCGAGTCGCCAGGCGATCGTGGTGAAGGCCGCGGGGACCGGCTCGGGGAAGACGTAGTCCATCGTGAAGTCTCCGGCACCGACCTGCACGGGCGCCGTCGAGCTACCGCGCGGCGCACGCTCCAGGCGTCCGGCACCGGCGACCAGAAGTACTCGTCGTCGGTGAGGCCGTCGAGCCGGGCTCGAGCTGATGGTTCCAATGGAACTCCCACTGCTCGCGCAGCGCCCGGTTCCAATCGAGTTCGTCCGCGTCCATGGAACCACCCTCACACCCCTAGCGGACAGAGACGGTCCGCTATCTCCGGCAAGATCGGCGACATGGACGCGGCAAGCGGTCCCGAGCGGGGTACGACGGAGCGCGTGCTCACCCTGCTCGGGCTGCTGCAGCAACGCCAGGTCTGGACCGGCCCCGAGCTCGCCGACCGGCTCGGGGTCACACCGCGCACGGTACGGCGTGATGTCGAGCGGCTGCGCACGCTCGGCTATCCGGTGCATGCCAGCCAGGGTGTCGGCGGCGGCTACCAGCTCGGCCCGGGGCAGGACCTGCCGCCGCTGCTTCTCGACGACGAGGAGGCGATCGCCACCGCGGTCTCGCTGCTCGCCGCCGCGGGTGGCGCGGTCGCCAGCGCCGGCGACGCCGCACTCCGGGCGCTGACCAAGCTCGACCGGGTGCTGCCCACCCGGCTGCGGCACGAGGTGCGCGCGCTCTCCGGCTCGGTGGAGTCCTTCGGCGGAGGCCGCACGCCGGTCGACCCCGAGGTGCTCATGACGCTGGCCAGAGCCTGCCGCGACGAGGTCGAGGCCGGCTTCGACTACCCGTCCGGGAGCGAGGTGCGACGGCGGCGGGTCGAGCCCTACCGCCTGGTCGCCTCCGACCGGCGCTGGTACCTCCTCGCCTACGACCTCGATCGCGACGACTGGCGCAGCTTCCGCGTCGACCGGATGACCGATGTGTCTGCACGGACCTGGCGCTTCCGCCCGCGCGCGGCGCCCCGACGCGGCGACGTACGTGCAGGAGGGTGTGGCGAGTCGGGTCTACCCGCACCAGGCGCGCTTCCTCGTGCACGCGTCGGCCGACACGGTGCGCGCGCAGGTTCCGGCGTCGGCGGCCGTCGTACGACGGCGAGGGGACGAGCTCTGCGAGGTGCTCAGTGGTGCCGGCAGCCTCGACTTCGTGCTCATGCACGTGCTCCTGCTCGGGCACGACTTCGAGGTACTCGACCCTCCCGAGCTCGGGAGGCGCTGTCGCGCGCTGGCGGAGAGGCTGCTGTCGGCCGGTGCAACGATCTCACCGGTGCCGGACATGGAGGAGTCTTGAGCCGCGACCGCGCCAGCACCGAGGAGCCCTTCCGCTGCCTCGTTTTCGACGGTGTGGCAGGTCGGAGGGGCTGCTCCAGTACGAACCCACATGTAACAACGGAACAGTTGCCCCGCGAACATTGTAACTATTCAATCAGTTGCACAGCCGAATTTGTAACATTACACTTCGAGTCATGACCTCCTTCGGAGTGCTGTTGTCCGTGAACGCCGGCCGGCCGTCGCCGATGACCGTGCAGGGCGAGACCATCGTGACCGGCTTCGACAAGCGACCCATCGGCGC
>JACDBJ010000057.1 GCA_013695005.1 Pseudonocardiales bacterium | reverse complement strand
ACCTCGTAGCTGAAGTCGACGTGGCCCGGGGTGTCGATCAGGTGCAGGACATACTCGTCACCGTCGACGACCCACGGCAGCCGGACGTTCTGCGCCTTGATCGTGATGCCGCGCTCGCGCTCGATGTCCATCCGGTCGAGGTACTGCGCGCGCGCCTGCCGCGGCCCGAGCACGCCGGTGAACTGCAGCATCCGGTCCGCCAGCGTCGACTTGCCATGGTCGATATGGGCGATGATGCAGAAGTTCCGGATGCGCTCAGGCGGGGTGAACGTACGGTCGGCGAACGTCGACACAGAGATCCTTCTTGTCACGGGATGCACCTTCATGGTGACACGCCGGGTCCGCGGCCCTCAGCCCGGCGTGATCGCCCGCTACCCGGCACTCACCAGGAGCGGGCCTCGGCCAGCAACCTGGCGCGGACGGCGGCAAGCGCCGGGTAACCGGGCACGCCGGCGCGCTGCATCAGGTACAGCGTGTTGATCGGCGGCAGCTCCGGCCGGCAGAGGGCGCGCAGGGTGCCGTCGGCGAGCTCGCGCTGGCACAGGTAGCGGGGCAGCACGGTGATCCCGGCACCTGCGAGCACGGCCGCCAGCACGCCCCGAAGATCGGGGACGACCAGGTCTGGCGGCCGGGCGATCCGTGCCCCGAGGGCGTCGCGCCAGTACCGCCGCAGCAGCGGCTGGTCCTCGGCATAGGCGACGGTCGGCACGCTCGCCATGGCGGCTTCTAGCTCGCCGACGCTCAGCGGGGCGTGCAGGGCCTCGGCCAACGACGCACCGGCCACGATCACCAGCTCCTCGTCGCAGAGCGGCTCCGCGAGCACACCGCGGCGCCGCGGCCGAAGTGTCGAAATCGCCAGATCGAGCCGGCCGTCGGCGACGGCGGTCATCAGCGCGTCCGGCAGCCCGAGCGTCACCCGGAGCTGCAGGCCGTCGGCGACCAGCCCCGCCAGCACGGGCAGTACCCGGGTACACACCAGCTCGGCGGGCCCACCGAGGGTGACGACGCGGCCGGTGGTGGACGTACCGACCCCGTCGGCCAGGACGTCCTCCACGGCGTCCAGCGGCCCTGCGAGCCGCCGCGCGAGGTAGTCCGCAGCCGCTGTCGGCGTCACCCCGCGGCTACCGCGCTCGAACAGCGTTCGGCCGAGCGCCGCTTCGAGGGCTTTCACCTGCGCGGTCACCGTCGGCTGAGCTAGGCCGACCCGGTGCGCCGCGGCGGTGATCGAGCCGGCGCGGTACACGGCGAGGAAGGTCCCGAGCTGGTCGAGCGACGCCGCCATGCCGTCATCCTCCCATCAGATTTCTGATGATCGATATGCGTGGAACTATTGGACGCCGATCCGTGACGCGGGAATGATCGGGCTATGACCAAGCGAGCGCTCCTAGTCCTGACCAGCCATGACGACCTCGGAGCCACCGGCAGGAAGACCGGGTTCTACGTGTCGGAGGCGGCCCACCCGTGGGAGTTGTTCCGCGCGGCCGGCTACGAGGTCGACCTGGTCAGCGTGGCGGGCGGCAAGCCACCGGCCGACGGATACGACCCCGAGGACGACGTGCAGCGCCGCTTCACCGAGGAGCTCGCGACCGATCTGCTGAACACGCCACGGCCCGAGGACGTCGATCCGGACCACTACGACGTGATTTTCTTCGCCGGCGGGCACGGCACGATGTGGGACTTCCCGGGCGATGCCGGGCTTGTGCGCTTGGCGCGTGGGATCTACGAGCGCGGCGGTGTCGTCGCGGCGGTGTGCCACGGTCCGGCCGCGCTGACCGAGCTGACACTCAGCGACGGCAGCTACCTGGTCGCAGGCAAGGAGCTGACCGGCTTCACGAACTCGGAAGAGGCCGCGGTCGGCCTGACCGAGGTCGTGCCGTTCCTGCTCGCCGACCGGCTCAGCGAGCGCGGCGCACGGCACGTGGGCGGGCCGGACTTCCAGCCCCACGTCGTCGTCGACGGACGGCTCGTGACGGGTCAGAACCCGGCGAGCGCCGCCGGCGTGGCCGAGGCGATCATCCGGTTGTCGCCAACTTCACCGCGAGGCTGACGACCAGCCCGGCGATCAGCCAGAGGAACACCACCCGCACGAACGCCGAGCCGCGCCGGACGGCCAGCCGTGTCCCCAGCAGAGCGCCGGCGACGTTGCACACCGCCATCACCGCGCCGAGCCCGAACAGCACCACGCCGACGGGCACGAAATAGGTCAGCGCGCCGAGGTTGGTCGCGACGTTGACCACCTTGGCGGTGGCCGACGCCGCCAGGAACGCAAACCCCACCAGCCCGACCAGCATGAAGACCAGGAACGCCCCGGTACCCGGCCCGGCCAGCCCGTCCCAGAAGCCGATCACAGCGCCGCCGCCGAGCATCACCAGCAGCTGGCGGCGGCGGGCCAGCTTCGGCGCGTGGTTCAGGCCCAGCTCCGGCCGCCGCCAGGTGTAGAGGCCGACACCGATCAGGGCCAGCAGCACGACGGCGGTGAGCACTCGCGACGGCAGCGCGGCGGCCAGCACGGCGCCGCCGGCCGATCCACAGAAGGCGGCGACGGCCATCGGGATGGTGTGCGCCCAGTCGATCCGCACCTGCCGGGAGTAGGTCGCCGCGGCCACGGCAGTGCCGGCGACCGACGGGATCTTGTTGGTGGCCAGCGAGTACACCGCCTGCCCGCCGGGCAGGAACAGCAGCAGCGCAGGCAGCTGGATCAGCCCGCCGCCGCCCACGATGGCGTCCACCAACCCGGCGACGAGCGCAGCGGCGCACAACAGCAGCAGCGCGAGCGGGGTCAGCTGACCGAAGCCCGGCCAGTCCAGCGGCGTGTTCACTCACAGCAGTTTGCCTGGGCCCCGACCGTCTGGAACGGTCAAGGTCATGGCTATGAACTTCACACCGATGGCCCCGCTGGACCGGCGAGAAGCGGCGCAGGCCGTGATCGCCGCCAAGGACAGCAAGGATCTGCGCTGGTCAGACCTCGCGCAGGCGTTGCAACGCTCCACGGAGTGGACCACCTCGGCCTTGCTCGGCCAGCAGCCGCTGACCGAGGACCAGGCCCGCACGGTCGGCAAGCTGCTCGACCTCGACGCCGGGTTCATCGACGCGCTGACGCTGCCGCCGATACGGGGCGCCGACGTCGTGGACACCTCCGAGCCGCTGGTCTACCGGCTGCAGGAGATGGTCCAGGTCTACGGGCCGACGATCGCGGAGCTCGTCCGGGAGGAGTTCGGCGACGGAATCGTCAGCGCGATCGACTTCGAGTTCGGGCTGGAGCGGGTGCCCGACCCGAAGGGCGACCGGGTCAAGATCACGCTGCACGGGAAGTTCCTGCCGTACCGGGTGTGGTGAGCCGTCGCGGGTGCCTACCTGGCCGGATGGGGTGTGCAGCGGCGTCGCTGTTATCCTTGAGTGCAAGCAGCCGGTGTGATCGAAGCCGCCGGCTCGTCGAGTACAACCCCGCAGGCTCCAGCCCGGAGCAGGAAGGCCCAAAGGCGGTCGCGTGGCGAACATCAAGTCCCAGATCAAGCGGATCAAGACCAACGAAAAGGCGCGGCAGCGCAACAAGGCCGTCAAGTCCTCGGTGCGTACCGCCATCCGCAAGTTCCGCGAGGCCGCCCAGGCGGGCGACAAGGACGCGGCGGCCGAGCTGATGCGCGAGGCCGGCAAGGCGTTGGACAAGGCGGCCAGCAAGGGCGTCATCCACCGCAACCAGGCCGCCAACAAGAAGTCGGCGATGGCCCAGCGGGCCAACTCGCTGTAACAACCCAGTCCGCTGCCCGCGCCCGTAGCCCGTAGCCCGGCCGGACGAACGGCACGTTCGTCGAGCCCTATCGGACGAAAGTGCCGTTCGTACCGCTGACGCGGGCGCTGCTAGTGTCCCGTAAACGAGGTTCCTTGCCCCGGATTCGGTGGTCCAGGTGGATGCACCGCAAGGCGGAGGAGAGGGTCGATACCAGGTCGTATCGGCCCCGACGACAACGCGGCGGGGCGCCGCCTGGGCCCCGAAGGCGGGTAGGACGACTTCGTTTACGGGACACTAGC
>JACDBJ010000056.1 GCA_013695005.1 Pseudonocardiales bacterium | reverse complement strand
CGATGATCTACGACAGCGAAGACGGCCTGGGTTTCTACGTCGACTTCGCGGCCGCCCAACAAGCCTCCGCCGATCCCAACCTCATCCGGCGGCGACGCTATCGCGAAGTCATCTCCGGCTACCTGCGCGGCGAAGGCCTCAGCCCCGTCCCCATCCGCCGCCTAGGGCGTGTCTCCTGAATCTTGCCGGTGGGTTCGGTGATCCTTGGTAAATGATCAGAACTTGGTGTGATCACCGACGAGTTGTGGGAAATGATCGAGCCGGTGCTGCCCTCGGACGCGGGGCGCCGTGGTGCACGGTGGCGCGATCATCGGCAGGTGCTGGAAGCGATCGCCTGGCGCTTTCGAACCGGTTCACCGTGGCGCGATGTGCCTGCGGAGTTTGGCCCGTGGCAGACCCTGTGGAAGCGGCATCGCCGCTGGTCAACCGACGGTACCTACCAGCGGATCTTTGAGCATGTACTGGCCGAACACGATGCCGCGGGCAAGCTGGACTGGCTACTGTCGGCAGACTCCACCATCGTGCGCGCACACCAGCACGCCGCCGGTGCACCCGCCTCGGGCCACACAGGGGGCCGGGTCGAATGACACGATTCCCGAACCGGCCGACCATGCCATCGGCCGCTCACGCGGCGGGCCGAGCACCAAGATCCACGCCCTGGTCACCGCGGGCGTCCGCCCGGTCGGCATCCTGCTCTCGCCCGGCCAGGCCGGCGACAACCCGCACCTGACGCCACTGCTGCAGGCCCTGGCCGACACCGGCCACCACCTTGAGCACCTGCTGGCCGACAAGGCCTACTCGCACCCCTCGACCCGACGCGAGCTGCGCCGCCGCCGCATCCCGCACACCATCCCCGAGCGCTGCGACCAGCTCAAACACCGCAAGAGCAAAGGATCCAACGGTGGGCGCCCACCCAAGTTCGACCCCGAAGGCTACAAGCAACGCAACGCCATCGAACGCGGCTACGGCCGATTCAAGCAGTGGCGCGGACTCGCCACCCGCTACGACAAGTACGCCCGCACCTACCTCGGCGGCGTCCTACTCGCCGCCATCATCATCCTCGCCCGCCCTTAATGGGAGACACGCTCTAGTCGAATCCAACCCCGACGGCGCCGACCGCGTGTTCAAGATACTGCTGAACAAGCCACGATTCACCTGGCACCGCGACGGCCAAGCCCTACTCCACAAATACAAGACCGACTGGTACGCCGAACCACTCCTGCCTCGCGTCATGCCAGCTACCCCAACACTGAGCCAACGGTTCCCCAACACCAAGAACTGATCGCCACAAGCCAAACCGCACCGGCCGTCGACGACCTTGCCGGAGCCGTGGACCGAACCCGGCCAAGATCACTACCAACAGCACCGTGAAAGAACCGGGTTAGGCCGCCTGCCGTAAATCCTCGCCCTGCTCGGAAACGTACAGCGCTTCGTCGGGGGTGCACCGGCCGCAGCCGCACTCCGGTCCGACAGCCATTCGTCCTGCGTACTGGCTTCGTACCGTTGCCCATACCTCTCGGGCACGTTCGCGCGACTGCGATTTCTGGAGAATTCCCGCCACCAGACTCGTGTCCGCCGGCAGTCGAAGCCGCTTCAGCCAGCGGTAATGCCAGGCGCGTAGTGGTGCAAGCCGCTTGCCGGCCACAAACGGCATGATGACGTAAAGCAGTGGCCAGGCCGCGGGCCAATCCTTAACCAGGATATTGGTGAATTGCACCATTGACTTGACGCTCCGCCACGCGGGCAGGGCACTGCCATGCAAGTCCCCCCAGCACAGATGAAGGGCAAAGCTCGTACCTTTGGGTGCGACCACCACCAGCCGTCGCAAGGTCTTCCTGACCCACTCGCCAAACGGACGGCGGAACAGGGGTGTGGCCATAGCGAACGTGACCATCTCGGTCGGTAGATCAAGCTGGATCACGGTCCTCAGCGGATCGAGCGCATCTGGCCCGGTGAACATGCTCCTTACTTCGCTTTCGAGCTTCTGGGTGAAAGCCTCAGAAATGACGAACGGGCCGGAGAAGACCCCTATCGCATAACCTGTCGGGATCGCCACCTGGAACTTGGTGCCCGTCCGGCCGGTCTCGTCGAGAACCCGGCGTACGACCTGCCAGTCTTCCTTGGCAAAAGCTGTATAGCCCAACTCCGGCACGTCGTCTGCGGTCAGCTTGCCTCCCCAGTGCGGCCAGCGCGCAAAGAAGTGCCAATACTTCAGCCCCTCATCCGTGTACCGGATCGGCAGACCGAGATGCTGGCGGACTGCTCCGGCGACGCCAACCACCCAGTTTCGACGGTGGGCCGGCCCGTCAAGTGGACCGGGAGCTTTCAGTGCGCCGGTCACGTCGTCCTTGACGGGGCGGTCGATCTCGCCGCCGGACAGGACCACCGTGCTGTACGGCAGCATGGTCCGCACGGCCTTCTCGACGTCGTCCCCAGGCCAGCTACCCGCCATTATCAGCGCCTCCGGAGACTGAACTGCTCTTCGCTGCGGCAGCGTCATGATCGGCTCCTGATACGGGCTCCGTCTTTGAGGTGAAAGGAGAGTATCAACGGGCGGCGGGGTAGATC
>JACDBJ010000027.1 GCA_013695005.1 Pseudonocardiales bacterium | reverse complement strand
GGCACAGGCGGTGCTCACCGAGCGGCTGGACCCCGACGCCGTCGAGCCACCGGACCGGGTGCGTTCCGAGTCCGGCACGGTGCTCGACGCCGCGGACGCTGTCGTGCTCGACCTGCCGTGGCTGGCTGCGGCCCTGCCGGGCGATCAGCTGGTCAGTGGCGGCGACCCGGTGGCGCTCGCCGAGCTCCTCGACCTGCCGCTGGCCTCCGAGGGCGTGCGAGCCGCGGTGGCCTCCACCGGCCGGAGCATCCGGTGGTCGGAGCTCGCGGAGGTAGTCCGGGCCTGCGCGTCGATCGGGGTGACCGTCCCGGCCGGCGAGCTGTTCGTGCACGACCGCCTGGAGATCGAGCTGCAGACGCCGGCGGCCCAGCGGCTGACCGTCCCGGTGTGGCGCGACGAGCAAGGCAGCTGGCACGCCGACGACCCCGTCCGCGCCCTGCTCGCCTACCTCGCCACCCCCCGTACGAACGGCACTTTCGGCCGATAGGGCTGAGCGAGAGTGCCGTTCGTACGGCGGCGGAGTCAGCCGCCGAGGCCGGACTGGGCGCCACGCGAACCCCTGGTCGACGCCGCGCGTTGCCAGCGAAAGATGCCGTAGCCGACCAGGCCGAGCAGCCAGCCCACGATGCTGGTGACGAACCAGATGTCCAGTGCCCGGCCGCCAACGGCGTAGGCGACGAGCAGCACGACCGTGACCACGCCCCAGACCGCGCTGCCCACCACGAGCATCAGCGGAGTGGAGGCGAATCGCCGGGGCAGAGCGGGCGGTTCGGTCACCGTCTCAGCGTAGGGTCCGACCGCCGCAACCTGCGTCACCAGCGGCTCGCCAGAATCGGTGAGGTATGCTAACTATACCGATGACAGACACCCTGGACCGGCTCGCGCCCCCCGTCGATCACGCCGAAACCGACGCTTCCGCCGCCGTACCCACGGGGATGTTCGCCTCCCTGCGCAGCCGCAACTACCGGCTCTTCGCGTCCGGCCAGGTCGTCTCGCTCGCCGGCACCTGGATGCAGCGGGTGGCCCAGGACTGGCTCGTGCTCGAGCTCTCCGGCGGCAGCGCGGTGGCACTCGGGATCGCCGCGACCCTGCAGTTCGCGCCGATGCTGGTGCTGTCGCTGTGGGGCGGCATGCTCGCCGACCGCTACGACAAGCGCCGCATCCTGCTGGTCGTCCAGATCGGACTGGGCGCGTGCGCGCTGGCGCTCGGCCTGCTCGACGTGACCGGACTCGTCACGCTCTGGCAGGTCTTCGCGCTCTGTCTCGTGCTGGGCTGCTTCTCCGCTGTGGACGTGCCGGTGCGGCAGGCCTTCGTCGCCGAGATGGTCGGCCCGGAGCGGCTGCCGAACGCGGTGGCGCTCAACTCCATGACCTTCAACGTGGCCCGCATCGTCGGCCCCGCCATCGCCGGCGTGCTGATCGCAGCGGTCGGGACCGGCGGGGTGTTCCTGCTCAACGCGGTCAGCTTCGCCGCCGTGCTCGCCGGGCTGCTGCGGATGAACCCGGACCGGCTGCACCGCTCGCCGCCGACCGCACGTCAGCCGGGCCAGCTGCGTGAAGGCCTGCGCTACGTCCGCGGGCGGCCGGAGCTGATGGCGGTGCTGGCGCTGGTGTTCTTCGTGTCGACGTTCGGCATCACCTTCTACCTGACGCTGGCGCTGCTGGCTCGCAACGAGTTCGGGCTGGGCGCCGACGCATACGGCTGGCTGACGACGTTCCTCGCGGTCGGTTCGCTGCTGGGGGCGACGCTGGCGGCCAGGCGTCGGGGACGGCCGCAGTGGCGCCTGGTCGCGTGGTCCGCGCTCGCCTTCGGTGTGCTGGAGACCGCTGCGGGCCTGATGCCGAACTTCGCCAGCACCGGCGTGATGCTGGTACTGGTCGGCGTCGCGGCGCTCACGTTCACCACCGCCGCGAACGCCACCGTGCAGCTCTCGGTGGACCGGGGGATGCGTGGGCGGGTGATGGGCCTGTACCTGCTGCTGTTCCTCGGCGGCACGCCGCTGGGCGCTCCGCTGCTCGGCGTGGTCGCGGAGACCTTCGGCGCGCGGGCGCCGATCGTGGCCGGCGGGGTGATCTCGGCGCTCTCGGTGGCGGTCGTCGCCCTGTGGCTGCGCCGAAGGAAGGGCACCCTTGCTAACGCCTAGAGGTTAGGCTAACCTCACTTACGTCGCTTCGTGGTGGGAGCGCCTCAGCTCGGGCGCATGCGGGGTCCAGTTCTTCGGGAGCTGGGCTCCGCGGCGCCCCGGCGAAGATCAAGCTCCGGGCGCGGCGTACTGGCGGACCCAGTCGATCTCCATCGTGGAGTTGCCCGCGTTGCCACCTCCGGGGAGATAGTCGAGCTGGATGCACAGGTGCATGGGCCGCGACGGGATGGCCGCAGGCTCGGTGGTGCGGTACCACTCCTTGCCGTCGACGAACGCGGCGATGTGGTCAGGCGTCCATTCCACAGCCCAGTTGCGCCACTGCGTCCCGTCCACCTTGACCTCGCCGGAGACCTGCGAGTTGTCGGCGCCGTAGTGCACGAACATGTTGGTGACCTGGCGGGTGGGCTCCATCATCTCCATGAAGTCGATCTCGCCGCCCACCGGCCAGTCCTCCGCGTCCGGCCACAGCAACAACAGCGCGTGGTACGAAGGATTGCCGGCCGGCGCCTTGACGCGCGCCTCCCACCGGCCGTAAGCCTGCCCCGGGTTCCATGCCATCCCGGCCGTGGTGCCGGAAGCGTCGCCAGTGATCTTCAAGATCCCCTCGACGAGACCGACAGCGCTGGGTGAACGCGTGCCCTGACCGTCGTGCCCGGGACCGTCGTAGATCGTCCAACCCTCGCCGGGGTTGCCTGCGTCGAACTCGTCCACCCGGTTGGGTTCACCCCATCCGAAGGCCTCCGCGGCAGTGCCGCCGGCATCGGCCGATGGTGACGCCGTCGTGGAGGGCTGCGGAGACCTGCTGGGCCGCGGGACCCCGCTGCTGGGTCGGGGCATCGCGGTCGGGGTGAGGACGATCGTCTGCGGGGAGCCTCCGGTCCCGGTGCCTCCCGCCCCGCCCGGCGCGGTGATCACGATGACCACGGCGACTCCCAGCGCCAGCAGTTGGCGGACCAGCTTCTCCAGCTCCGGGCTGATGTTCACTCCGGCTCACCTCCGTCAGCCGACCCCGCGGCGATCGCGGCGCCGAACGAGTCCGCCACGTTCGCCGCGAGCTCCAGATAGGCCTGGTTCGCCCCGCGGCTCAACGCGGCGAGCTGGATGCGGCCGCCGGCGGCCAGATGCCGGTCGGCGGGGATCTCGACCAGCGCCCGGCAGCGGGCGATGAAGTGCTCACGCACGAGGTCGGCGTCGACGTCCTCGCTGCCCCGGTCGTGGCTGAGCACGACGACGGCGTCAGCCACCAGCTCGGAGTGGCCGCGGGCCAGCAGCCAGTCCAGGGTCTTGGCCGCGCTTGCCGCGCCGTCGACGCTGAGCGCCCCGACGATCACCAGGCTGTCGGCCAGCGCGAGGGTGCCGTGCATCGCCGAGTGCACCAGCCCGGTGCCGGAGTCGGTGATGACGATGTTGAAGAACCGGGTCAAGACCTCGCAGACCTGCTCGTACTCGGCCCGGTCGAACGACTCGCTGACCGCGGGGTCCTGCGCGCTGGCCAACACCTGCAGGCGGCCGGCCAGGCTGGTGAAGCGCGCCACGTCGGTGAGCGAACCGATCGACTCGCTGGCCGCCAGCAGCTGGCGCACCGTGAGCGAGCTGTCGCCGGTCAGCCGATCCGCGAGCGTGCCGGCGTCCGGGTTGGCGTCCAGCGCGACGACCCGATCGCCCCGGTAGTCCGCCAGCATCAGGCCGAGGCAGGCCGCGACCGTCGTCTTGCCGACGCCGCCCTTGATGGACGCGATCGCGATGCGGTGCGGCCCCGGTAGCGGGCGCCTGATCCGGCGAAGCAGGTCGTTCTGCGCCTGCTCGATCGGACCGACCCCGGGGTTGACCAGCCCCGCGGACGCCGACACCAGCCAGCCGCGCCAGCCCTGCGTCGGGCGGGCCGTCTCCTGCCGCATGATCGTGTCGTGGGTGAGCTCTGCGGCGCTGCCGGCCGTCGGCTCGCCCCGCGGAGCCGGTGGTGGCAGCGGCGTGAACAACGCCACGGGCGGCTCGACGGGCAGTGGTTCGGCCGCGGGCATCGGCAGCACGGACTCGGGCAGCGGCCGCGCTTGCAG
>JACDBJ010000020.1 GCA_013695005.1 Pseudonocardiales bacterium | reverse complement strand
CTCCGGCTCCGGCACCCGCTCCGGCACCCGCTCCGGCACCGGCACCGGCTCCGGCACCCGCTCCGGCACCCGCTCCGGCACCCGCTCCGGCACCGGCACCGGCCGCTGTCTCTGTACCAGCCATCTCATCGCCCCTGCCACTCGTAACCAGCAAATGACAGCGCACTACACCAGACAGCAGCACCGAGCACAGATGTTGGACGCCATCGAGGGTGACGACCAGGGGGAGCGCGGCGTCGTTGATGGTGACGAGTGCCGGTCGAGGGGGTTCGTGCTTCGTCGGCGCGCCACCGTGACGAGCGCGCGTCGCGCCTGGCCGAACCCGTCGGTGCACGTCCTCAGCGCGCCGCCGGACGACCGTCGGGTCGGCGGGTGCCCACAGCGGTGACCCAGCGGCGGGGAGCACACCAGTTGACCCCCTGCCGGTACCGCTGCTGGTAGACCGCGCTCGTGCACGTGTCCCCCTCGTCGCGCCCTCATTGGCGTCGCCGCCCTCGACGAGCAATAGTCAAGACCTGCGGATAAAGATCTTTAGGCGGCTTCCGCTTGGTGGTGGTCATCGGGGCGCTCCACAAGCTTGCCGCCCTTGAACGTGACGCCGGCACGGACGAGCGCGACGAGATGGGGGCCGTTGACCGCGCGCCAGCGGCCTTGAGCGGCCTCGATGAGCTTGAACGCCATCGCCAGCCCTGCCGCCCGCGACCCCGGCCCGCGGGTGATCCTCGTCCGGTGCCGGACAGTCGCGAAGGTCGGGTGCGGCTTGTCGGTGGTGATGGGATCATCCCCGGGCGTGCCTGCGGTCATGTTTGGGACAGGTCGAACACGCTCTCGACCTTGAATCCCATGATGACCTTGGCCGGTCTGCCGGTGTTGTCGTAGGCCGGTCGGCCCTGCTTGGCACGCTGCGCGGCTTCCTGGGCGGTGAGTTGACGCCGGACCGGGGCAATGACGCCGAGCGCTTTCTCGCCCTTGCGGACCTGCCGGGCGAGCTCCAACCACCTGCGGTAGCCGGCTACCCGGGTGAGCTGCATTCCGCGTTGCTCGGCCTGCGCCCAGAGCAGCATCGCGTTGCGGGCGCTGTAGTTGTGGAACTTCGCGGCCGTGGCCAGGACGCGTGCCCATTCCTCGCTACTGGTCAGCCCGGTCACCGCGTCGTGCAGCTCGGCGGTGAGGGCCTCGACCTTGGCGGCGCGCTCCTCCGGGGTCGTGCTGGGCGCTGCCTGTTGGCCTTACGTCGGGTTGTGGTGCTCATGTCCTCGGCCCTCCCATGATCGGTGTGGGGCTGCTGGCCCCGGCTGCTGCGGGTGGCGGTGGTTTCACCCCGCCGCCGCAATGAGCGCCTCTGCTCGGTCGCGGAGGCTCGCCGTCAAGGGGCGTAGAGCGGGAAGTTCCGGCCGAGCGCAGCGGCCCGTAGGGCGGGCGTAAGTTGTCGCGTCCCCTTTACGGGGAGTGGCGGCCGGGCGAAGCTCAGGGGCCGGCAGACCAGCGCCGCCCGGCAGGGCGGCTCCACACCAACGCTTGGCCCGCGCGGCCTTGAGCGCACCGCGCGAGCCTGCGAGCAGCGGTCAGTGGCGGCCCCACGTCGGCTCGTCGCCGGGCAGATTCGCGGTGTCACGGCCCGCGCGCTGCACCAGCTCGGCGAAGTCTTCGAGCATGCCGACGCCCCAGTCCGGGTCGCGCAAGATGTGCGCGATCTCGTCGAGGGCTTGTGCGTCGGTGAGCAGCGATGCGAGGTAGGCGTTGCGGGTGTCCTCCTTGGCCCGGCTGTGGTCGTATCCCTCGCTGTCTGCTCTGTCCTCGGCGGGGTTGTCGATGAGGAACTGGGCTGCCGCACTGTCGTTCATCACGGTTTCCTGCGAGACCAGCGCTGCGTCGCCGTAGCGGTCGGCGAACTCGCGGGCTCGGTGCTCGTCGACGAAGGCGTACAGCCCGTCGATCTCCTCGGGTCGGTTGACGATCCACACGGTGTCCACTTCGGCTCCTCGGTGAGTGCGGGGACCTCGGCCCCCGGCTGTACGTACGTACATGGGTGGTGGGCAGCCCTCGCCCGCCCGCCGGGGAAGTGACGGGCGGACGAGCGAGCCGCCCCGTCAGTCGGCGGTCTCCTCGGTGGCCACGATCGGGGCTTCGATCTCGCTCAGCGGGTAGCCCCAACCGGCCAGCGCCCCGAGGTAGCGGCGGCCGCGCTCGTCGGGATTGCGCCAGGTGTGCGGGCCGGTCTGGTCCTCCCACGCAGCCAGCACCAGGGCCACGGCGAGCTGCACGGCCCTCTTGGGTGTGGCCGTGGTCGTCTGCTCGACAAGCTGTGCGATGTGCTCCCGGCCAGCGCCGTAGGTCTTGGCCTCGTCGTCCTCGGCACTGCCCAGCAGCACCCGCAGGCGGCGGTGGTTGCAACCGGCCTCCATCGCCCGGCGCAAGCAGTCGTCGCCGTGCAGCAGGGCCGCGATCAGGAACCGCTCCGCACCCTCCGGCGGTGTCTTGCGAGCTGTGAAGCTCTGCAGCCACTCCCGGCGCACGGTGGTCGCCGAACGCCACGCCTTGTTGCCGGCCAGCACCCGACGACGCTGCGCTGCCTGCTCCTGGTCGTCGACCGTCTCCCCGGCTGGCGTGGAGCGCTGGTTCCACCGGTCGGTGTGGCCGTTGGCTGCCGGGTCGGTGCACACCCAGACCGGGCCGCGCTGTTCCACCTGCACGGGCCTGTCGTCGTTGGTGTAGTCCCAGCTGTACTCGGTGGCCACGAACGCCGCGTGCCCCGCACAGTCCTGGTGTGACTGCTCGGTGATCTCCACGCCGTCATGGCTCAGCCGGTCCAGCCGCAGGATCGGCGAGTTGTAGCCGGGTCGCTCGATCACTGTCGCACCCGCAGCGGTCAGCTCGGCCGCCACTTCGGCCAACGCTTGGGCCTCGTCTCGGGCATCGCGCAGCCGCTGCACCACATGCTCGAACTGGCCCTCCTTGGCACCGGCTACCAATGCCTTTGTCGCCTCGGTGTCGTCCTCGAACTCGGCCAACGCGGCGGCCTGGTCCAAGGTCAGGAAGTCCCACCGCTCGGTGGCCTTGCGCGCCAGTTCGCT
>JACDBJ010000017.1 GCA_013695005.1 Pseudonocardiales bacterium | reverse complement strand
GAGCAGTTCACCTGGCCGGCCGCCGTCGACGGCATGCTCACCGCCCTCCGCGCCTGCTGACCCCCGCCGCCCCTACCCCGCACGCCGTCAACCGTCCCATGCCCGTTTGGAGCCAAACTGCAGTCTGAGGCCGCCCTCCCACGCGCGTTTGGAGCCAAACTGCTGTGGGCGGCGATCTGTGGCTGGGACGGCCAGGGCGGCTGCACGGTCGCGTAGCGTGCGGAGCTGTGCCGAGGGCTGGTCTGGACAAGGACCCGCGGGACGTCGCCGCCATGTTCGACGCGGTGGCCAAGCGCTACGACGTCACCAACACCGTGCTTTCCGGCGGCCAGGACCGGCTCTGGCGGCGAGCCACCCGCCGAGCCGTCGGCGCCACGACCGGCGACACGATCCTCGACCTCGCCGCCGGCACCGGCGTCTCGACCGTGGAGCTCACGAAGGACGGCGGGTACGCCGTCGCCGCCGACATCAGCCTCGGCATGCTGCGGGCCGGCCGGCACCGCGACGTCCCCATGGTCGCCGCCGACGCCCTCGCCCTGCCGTTCCAAGACGCGGGGTTCGACGCCGTCACGATCGCCTTCGGCCTGCGCAACGTCAGCAACCCCGACGGAGCGCTCGGCGAGCTCGCCCGCGTCACCAAGCCAGGCGGCAGGCTCGTGGTCTGCGAGTTCTCCACCCCGACCTGGGCGCCGTTCGCCGCCGTCTACGGCAACTACCTGATGCGCGCCCTGCCCGTCATCGCCACCAGGGTCAGCAGCAACCCGGAGGCGTACCGCTACCTCGCCGAGTCGATCCGCGAATGGCCGACCCAGCCGCAGCTGGCCAAGCGGATCGCCGCCAACGGCTGGACCGACGTCGGCTGGCGCAACCTCACCGGCGGCATCGTTGCCCTGCACCGCGCCCGCCGTCCCGAATAGACTGCTAGCGCGCTCGTGAATCGCTTCACAAGGCGTTTTGACAAGGGAGTCACGTTGACCAGCAGCACCCGCTCGCCCCGCCAGGCCGGCAGCGATGCCGACGTGATTGTCGTGGGTGCCGGCCCGGCCGGATCCACGGCTGCGACCTATCTCGCCCGCGCCGGCCTCGACGTGTTGCTGCTGGAGAAGTCCACCTTCCCCCGCCCGAAGGTCTGCGGCGACGGTCTGACACCGCGCGGGGTCAAGCAGCTGAACGATCTCGGCGTGGACACCCGCCAGGAGGCGGGCTGGCTGCACAACAAGGGCCTGCGGGTGCTCGCCGGCGGGGTCAGCCTCGACCTGGAGTGGCCCGAGCTGGCCAACTTCCCCAACTACGGCGTCGTGCGCCCGCGCCGCGACTTCGACGAGCTGCTGGTCCGGCACGCCGAGCAGGCCGGCGCGCGCCTGCAGGAGGACACCACGATCACCGGCGCCGTCACCGACGACCGCACCGGCCGAGTCACCGGCGTCTCGGGGCATGTCCGCGAGGGCGGCAAGGGCGGAGTCAAGCGGCCGGTCACGTTCTGCGCCCCGCTGACGCTGGCCTGCGATGGCGTCTCGGCCCGCGTCGCGCTGAGCCTGGGCATCCAGAAGCGCGACGACCGGCCGATCGGCGTTGCCGTCCGCCGCTACTACACCAGCCCGCGCACCAACGACGACTACCTCGAGTCGCACCTCGAGTTGTGGGACCGCAGCCAGCCAGGCGACCCCAAGCTGCTGCCCGGCTACGGCTGGATCTTCGGGATGGGCGACGGCACGTCCAACGTCGGCCTCGGCATCCTGTCCACCAGCAGGGCCTTCGGCTCCACCGACTACCGCGCGCTGCTGCGCTCCTGGCTGGACAGCACGCCGCAGGAGTGGGGCTTCCGCGAGTGCAACGCCGATGGCGGCGTCGGCGGGGCCGCCCTGCCGATGGGCTTCAACCGCACCCCGCACTACCGCCCCGGCCTGCTGCTGGTCGGCGACGCGGGCGGGATGGTCAACCCGTTCAACGGCGAGGGCATCGCCTACGCCATGGAGTCCGCGGCCATCGCCGCCCGCTGCGCGATCCAGTCGCTGGCGCGCTCGGGCAACGCCGCCGAGCAGGCGTTGCGCGCCTACCCGGTGGCGATGAAGCAGGCGCTGGGCAGCTACTTCCGCATCGGCAACACTTTCTCGAAAGCGATCGGTCACCCAACCGTTATGCGTATTGCCACCCGTCACGGGTTACCACGCAAGACACTGATGGCGTTCCTGCTCAAGTTGCTCGCCAACCTCTACGACCCCAGAGACGGCGAGCTGAGCGATCGCCTGATCACGGCGATGACCAGGCTGACCCCGAGCGTCTAAGGTCGTCACCCAGTGCGCAAACATGCAAAGAGCGAACGGGGGCGTGAATGCTGGAGCCGTATCTCCCACTGGTGCTGATGTTTGCGCTGGCTGGGGCGTTTGCGGTGGGCTCGGTCGCGGTGGCGCCGTTCATCGGGCCGCGCCGATACAACCGGGCCAAGCTGGACGCCTACGAGTGCGGGATCGAGCCGTCGCCCCGGCCGATCGTGGGTGGCGGCCGGATGCCGGTGGCGTACTACCTCACGGCGATGCTGTTCATCCTGTTCGACATCGAGATGGTGTTCCTGTACCCGTTCGCGGTGAGCGCGGACGTGCTGGGCCTGTTCGGGCTGATCGAGATCGTGCTGTTCATCGCCACCTTCGGCTTCGCCTACGTCTACGTGTGGCGGCGCGGCGGGCTGGACTGGAACTGAGGGCTGGATGGGACTAGAGGAGAAGCTTCCCAGCGGGATCATGCTGGCGAGCGTTGAGAAGCTGGTCAACTGGACGCGCAAGTCGTCCCTGTGGCCGGCGACCTTCGGCCTGGCTTGCTGCGCGATCGAGATGATGACCACCGGCGGCCCGCGCTACGACCTGGCGCGCTTCGGCATGGAGGTCTTTCGGGCCTCGCCGCGGCAGGCCGACCTGATGATCGTCGCGGGCCGGGTGAGCAACAAGATGGCGCCGGTGCTGCGCCAGATCTACGACCAGATGCCCGAGCCGCGCTGGGTGCTGGCGATGGGCGTCTGCGCGTCGTCGGGCGGGATGTTCAACAACTACGCGATCGTGCAGGGCGTCGACCACGTCGTGCCGGTGGACATCTACCTGCCGGGCTGCCCACCCCGCCCCGAGATGCTCATCGACGCGATCCTCAAGCTGCACGCGAAGATCTCCGACGAGCCGCTCGGGCCCAAGCGTGCCGCGCTGAAGGCCGAGAGCGGCCACGGCACCGAGATGATCGCGTCGTCGATCAAGTTCGCTCCGAAGAGGGGGCGGCAGCCATGACCGAAGCCCAGCCCCCGTCGCGGGGACCCGAGACCGGCGAGCCGCAACCCTCCGCCGAGCGCCCAGGAGGTGCAGACGGAGGCGAGCTGACCCCCAGCGACGGCAGCGGCCCGGTGGTGCCCGCAGCGGGGCACGCAGCGGGGCACGCCCGCAAGGGCATGTTCGGCGTGCACGGCTGGGGTGACACGTCCGGCTACGGCGGCCTGGAGCTGGCGCCGTTCGTGCCCAAGCCCGCGCAGCGGCCCTACGGCGGCCCCTTCGACGATCTTGCCGACGACTTCGCCGCTGCGATGGCCACCCGCAAGATCGCCGGACCGGCTGTGCAGCAGGTCACCGTCGACCGCGGCGAGATCACCTTCTACGTCCGCCGGGAGAACATCCTCGAGCTGTGCCGGATGCTGCGCGACGACGAGTCGCTGCGCTTCGAGCTGTGCTCCAGCGTGTCCGGCGTGGACTACGGCGTCGACGTGCCGCAGCGGCTGCACGTCGTCTACCACCTCACGTCGATGACCCACCGGCGGCGGATCCGGTTGGAGGTCTCCGTCGGCGTCGACGACGCCCACGTGCCGAGCGTCGTGGAGGTGTACCCGACCGCGGACTGGCACGAGCGCGAGATCTGGGACATGTTCGGTGTGATCTTCGACGGGCACCCCGGGCTGACCCGCATCCTGATGCCGGACGACTGGGACGGTTACCCGCAGCGCAAGGACTACCCCCTGGGCGGCATCCCGGTTGAGTTCAAGGGTGCCGTGATCCCGCCGCCGGACGAGCGGAGGTCCTACTCATGACCGAGCCATCCGCCCCGGAGATGACCCCTAGCGAGGCCACCGAACGCGCGACAACCGAGGGCACCGTCTACACGGTCACCGGCGGCGACTGGGACACGATCGTCACCGACGAGCACGACGAACGCATCGTGATCAACATGGGGCCGCAGCACCCCTCCACGCACGGCGTGCTGCGGCTGGTGCTGGAGCTCGAGGGCGAGACGGTCACCCAGGCCCGCAGTGTCATCGGCTACCTGCACACCGGGATCGAGAAGAACACCGAGTACCGCAACTGGACCCAGGGCGTCACGTTCGTCACCCGCGCGGACTACCTCTCACCGCTGTTCAACGAGGCCGCGTACTGCCTCGGGGTGGAGAAGCTGCTCGGCATCACGGCGCCGCAGCGTGCCCAGACCGGCCGCGTGCTGCTGATGGAGATCAACCGAATCGGCTCGCACCTGGTGGCGATCGGCACCGGCGGCATGGAGCTCGGCGCGCTGACCGGGATGACGGCCAGCTTCCGCGAGCGCGAAGAAGTCCTGCACCTACTGGAGTTCCTCACCGGGCTGCGGATGAACCACGCCTACATCCGCCCCGGCGGGCTGGTGCAGGACTTCCCGGACGGTTACGCCGAGAAGGTCCGCGACTTCATAAAGCTCATGCGCAAGCGACTGCCGGACTACGACAAGCTGCTCACCGGCCAGCCGATTTGGAAGCAACGACTGCAGGGCGTTGGTTACCTACCAGTCGACGGTTGTCTTGCGTTGGGCGTGACGGGGCCGATCCTGCGGTCGGCCGGGCTGGCGTGGGACCTGCGCAAGCACGAGCCGTACCTCGGCTACGAGACCTACGACTTCGAGGTGCCGACGGCGACTGAGGGCGACTGCTACGCGCGCTACCTGCTCCGGGTGGCCGAGATGCACGAGTCGCTCAAGATCATCGAGCAGGCGCTGGACCGGATGGAGCCCGGCCCGGTGATGGTCGAGGACCGCAAGATCGCCTGGCCGGCGCAGCTCTCGCTTGGCGCCGACGGCCTCGGCAACTCGCTGGAGCACGTCCGCAAGATCATGGGCCAGTCGATGGAGGCCCTGATCCACCACTTCAAGCTGGTCACCGAGGGTTTCGCGGTGCCGCCGGGGCAGGTGTACGTGCCGGTCGAGTCGCCGCGCGGCGAGCTGGGCTTCCACCTGGTCTCCGACGGCGGCACCCGGCCGATGCGGGTGCACATCCGCGACCCCGGGTTCGTCAACCTCCAGGCCATGCCCGCGATGAGCGAGGGCGGCATGATCGCCGACGTGATCGCCGCCGTCGCGTCCATCGACCCCGTCATGGGGGGCGTGGACCGGTGATCTTCGACGAGCAGACGCACCAGCGGGCGAAGGAGATCATCGCCCGCTACGGCCGGCCGCGCTCAGCGCTGCTGCCGCTGCTGCACCTCGTGCAGTCCGCCGAGGGGCATGTCAGCCTCGACGGCATCGCGTTCTGCGCCGAGCAGCTGGAGCTGACCCACGCCGAGGTCACCGCGGTCGTCACGTTCTACTCGATGTACAAGCAGCGGCCGTGCGGCGAGCACCTGGTCAGCGTGTGCACCAACACGCTGTGCGCGGTGCTCGGCGGCGACCAGATCTACGACACGCTCAAGGCGCATCTCGGGGTCGGCCACGAGGAGACGGCCGGCATCCCTGGCGAGCCCGGGTCGGTGACGCTGGAGCACGCCGAGTGCCTGGCCGCGTGCGACTTCGCGCCGGTGCTGCAGGTCAACTACGAGTACTACGACAACCAGACGCCCGAGTCGGCGACCGAGCTGGTGGACGCGCTGCGCCGCGGCGAGCGGCCGGCACCGTCCCGGGGCGCCTCACTGACGGACTGGCGCACCGTCGAGATGGAGCTGGCCGGCTACCCCGAGGGGCTCGACCAGCAGGTCGAAGGCCCTTCGGCCGCCGAGGAGACGCTGGTCGGGCTCGAGCTGGCCAACGCCCGTGGCTGGAGCGCACCAGGAATGCCCGAGCGCCCGCCGCCCCTTCCCGCACCGCCGCCACCTCCGGAGAAGACCTAGTGTCCCGTGAACGAGGTCGCTCACCCGCCTCCGGCGCCCAGGCGGCGCCCCGTCGCGTTGTCGTCGAGGCCGATACGACAAGGTATCGGCCTTCTCCTCCGCCTTGCGTTGCATCCACCTGGATCACCGGATCCGGGCAAGCGACCTCGTTCAGGGGACACTAGATGGCAGATCCGATCACCCCCGTGCTCACCCGGCGCTGGGCCGCCCCGCGCTCGTGGTCGATCGAGACCTACGAGCAGCTCGACGGCTACCAGGCGCTGCGCACGGCGCTGACCGCCGCCGACCCGGCCGGGCTCGTCCAGTTGGTGAAGGACTCCGGGCTGCGTGGCCGCGGCGGCGCCGGGTTCCCGACCGGCATGAAGTGGGGCTTCATCCCGCAGGGCAGCACCGGCCCCGGCGCGAAGCCGAAGTACCTGGTGATCAACGCCGACGAGGGCGAGCCAGGGACCTGCAAGGACATTCCGCTGATGATGGCCGACCCGCACGCGCTCATCGAGGGCTGCGTCATCACCAGCTACGCGATCCGCGCCAACGAGTGCTACATCTACGTCCGCGGTGAGGCACTGCACCCCTACCGGCGGGTGCTCAACGCCGTTCGGGAGGCCTACGCCAAGGGTTACCTTGGCCGCAACATCCTCGGCTCCGGCTACGACCTGGACATCGTGGTGCACGCGGGCGCGGGCGCCTACATCTGCGGCGAGGAGACGGCCCTGCTCGACTCGCTGGAGGGTATGCGCGGCCAGCCCCGGCTGAAGCCGCCGTTCCCGGCCACGTCGGGGCTGTACGAGTCGCCGACAGTGGTCAACAACGTCGAGACAATCATGACCGTGCCGCCGATCGTGCTCGGCGGCAGCGAGTGGTTCCGCGAGATGGGCACCGCGCGCTCGCCCGGCCCGAAGATCTACTCGATCACCGGCCACGTCGAGAAGCCGGGTCAGTACGAGGCTCCGCTCGGCAGCACGCTGCGCACGTTGCTGGAGCTGGCCGGTGGCATGCGCGACGGCATCCCGCTGAAGTTCTGGACCCCGGGCGGGTCGTCCACCCCGCTGTTCACCGCCGAGCATCTGGACGTTCCGCTGGACTTCGAGGGCGTCGTCGAGGCGGGCTCGATCCTCGGCACCACCGCGTTGATGATCTTCAACGAGACGGTGTCGGTGCCGTGGGCGGTGATGAAGTGGACCCAGTTCTACGAGCACGAGTCGTGCGGCAAGTGCACGCCGTGCCGCGAGGGTTGCTACTGGCTGGCTAGGGTGCTGGAGCGGATGGTGGCCGGTCAGGGCACCGAGCAGGACATCGACACGCTGCTCGACGTGTGCGACAACGTGCTCGGGCGCTCGTTCTGCGCGCTCGGTGACGGCGCGGTGTCGCCGATCACCAGCGGCATCCAGTACTTCCGCCAGGAGTTCCTCGACCTGTGCGTCAATCAGCGGCTGGGGGTGCCGGCATGACGGTGACTCAGGAGCCAGGGGCCGACACGACGCCCGTCCCGGAGGGCCACGTGCGGCTCACCGTCGACGGCATCGAGGTCGACGCCCCGAAGGGCGAGATCCTCATCCGCACCTGCGAGCGGCTGGGCATCATGGTGCCCCGCTTCTGCGACCACCCGCTGCTGGACCCGGTTGGCGCGTGCCGGCAGTGCCTCGTCGAGGTCGAGATGGGCGGCCGCCCGATGCCCAAGCCGCAGGCCTCCTGCACGATCACGGTGGCCGACGGCATGGTCGTCAAGACCCAGCACACATCGGCGGTGGCGGACAAGGCGCAGGCCGGCGTGATGGAGCTGCTGCTGATCAACCACCCGCTGGACTGCCCGATCTGCGACAAGGGCGGCGAGTGCCCGCTGCAGAACCAGGCGATGAGCAACGGTCGGACGGATTCCCGTTTCCTTGATGAGAAGCGGACGTTCCCCAAGCCGATCCCGATCTCCACCCAGGTGCTGCTGGACCGCGAGCGCTGCGTGCTGTGCCAGCGCTGCACTCGCTACTCCGAGCAGATCGCAGGTGACCCGTTCATCGAGATGCTCGATCGGGGCGTGCTGCAGCAGGTCGGGGTCGCCGCCGACGAGCCGTTCCAGTCCTACTTCTCCGGCAACTCGATCCAGATCTGCCCGGTCGGCGCGCTGACGAGCGCCGCGTACCGGTTCCGGTCCCGTCCGTTCGACCTGGTGTCCACGCCGAGCACCTGTGAGCACTGTGCCTCGGGCTGCGCGCAGCGCAACGACACCCGGCACGGGGTGATCCAGCGCCGGATGGCCGGCAACGACCCCGCGGTCAACGAAGAGTGGGACTGCGACAAGGGCCGCTTCGGCTTCCGCTACCTCACCGCGCCGGACCGGATCCTGCGCCCGATGGTCCGTGGCGCCGACGGCAAGCTCGCCGACGCCTCCTGGACCGACGCGTTGCGCGCCGCGGCCAAGGGCCTGCTGGCGGCGCGGGCGGCCGGCATCGGCGTGCTGGCCGGCGGCCGGTTGACCGTGGAGGACGCCTACGCCTACGCGAAGTTCGCCCGCGTCGCGGCGCTGACCAACGACGTCGACTTCCGGGCCAGGCCGCACTCCGCCGAGGAGCTGGACTTCCTTGCCGCGTATGTCACGGGCCCGGCCGCGCCCAGCTACGCCGAGCTGGAGGCCGCGCCGATCGTCCTGTGCGTGGCCTTCGAGCCGGAGGAGGAGTCACCGATCCTGTTCCTGCGGCTGCGCAAGGCCGCCAGGGAACACGGCCAGCGGATCTTCCACCTCGGGCAGTGGCGCACCCCCGCGGTCCGCAAGACCAACGGCAGGCTGGTGCCGGCCGTCCCCGGCGGCGAGGCCGATGCGTTGAGCAAGCCGCCGCACGAGCTGCTCGCGGCGCTCGGTGCGGAGGGTGCGGTGATCCTGGTCGGCGAGCGCGCCGCCGAGGTCGTCGGGCTCTACTCCGCGGTGGCCTCGCTGGCCGCCCGCACCGGCGCACGGGTCGGCTGGGTGCCGAGGAGAGCCGGCGAGCGCGGTGCGCTGGACGCCGGCGCGGCGCCGAG
>JACDBJ010000577.1 GCA_013695005.1 Pseudonocardiales bacterium | reverse complement strand
CTGCGCGAGGCCCATCCCCGCCGCTGGGCCCCGCAGGAGGCCAAGTGACCGCCGTAGCGCCGAAGCCCGTCGCCACGCGCCCCTACCCGGCTCGCCGGCCGGGCAAGGGATCGACGCTGCTGAAGATGCTGCGCACCACGGATCCCAAGGACATCGCGATCCTGTACCTGGTCGCGTCGTTCGGTTTCTTCATGGCTGGCGGCGCGATGGCGATGCTGATGCGCTCGGAGCTGGCCGTGCCTGGCCAGCAGTTCTTGTCCAACGAGCAGTACAACCAGCTGTTCACCATGCACGGCACCATCATGCTGCTGCTGTACGCGACGCCGATCCTGTTCGGCTTCGCCAACTACATCGTCCCGCTGCAGATCGGCGCGCCGGACGTGGCGTTCCCGCGGCTGAACGCGTTCTCGTTCTGGCTGTTCCTGTTCGGCGGGCTGCTGGTGATGTCGGGGTTCCTGACGCCGGGCGGCGCTGCCGACTTCGGCTGGTTCGCCTACACCCCGCTCTCGGGCGTGATCCACTCACCGGGCGTCGGCGGCGACCTCTGGATCATGGGTCTGGTGCTCGCCGGTCTGGGCACGATCCTCGGCGCGGTCAACTTCATGACCACGATCGTCTGCCTGCGGGCGCCGGGCATGACGATGTTCCGGATGCCGATCTTCTGTTGGAACATCTTCGTCACCGCGATCCTGGTGCTGCTGGCCTTCCCAATCCTGACCGCGGCCCTGCTCGGCCTGGAGATCGACCGCCATCTGGGCGCGCACGTGTTCGACCCGGCCAACGGTGGCGCGATCCTGTGGCAGCACCTGTTCTGGTTCTTCGGCCATCCAGAGGTCTACATCGTGGCGTTGCCGTTCTTCGGCATCGTCAGCGAGATCTTCCCGGTGTTCTCCCGAAAACCGTTGTTCGGCTACAAGAGCCTGATCTTCGCCACCATCGCGATCGGGGCGCTCTCCGTTGCGGTGTGGGCCCACCACATGTTCGCCACCGGTGCGGTGCTGCTGGCGTTCTTCTCCTTCACGACGTTCCTCATCGCGATACCGACCGGGATCAAGTTCTTCACCTGGATCGGCACGATGTGGCGAGGGAAGATCACGTTCGAGACGCCGATGCTGTTCGCCGTCGGCTTCCTGGTCACCTTCCTGCTCGGCGGGCTCACCGGCATCCTGCTGGCCTCCCCACCGCTGGACTTCCACACTTCCGACACGTACTTCGTGGTGGCGCACTTCCACTACGTGCTGTTCGGCACGATCGTGTTCTCGGTCTACGCCGGGATCTACTTCTGGTTCCCGAAGATGACCGGCCGGATGATGGACGACCGGTTGGGCAAGTTCCACTTCTGGCTCACGTTCATCGGCTTCCACCTGACGTTCCTGGTCCAGCACTGGCTGGGTAACGAAGGCATGCCGCGCCGCTACGTCGACTACCTGCCCACCGACGGCTTCACCACGCTGAACGTGATCTCGACGATCGGCGCGTTCCTGCTCGGTGCCTCGACGCTGCCGTTCATCTGGAACGTGTTCAAGAGCTACCGCTTCGGCCAGCCGGTGACCGTGGACGACCCGTGGGGCTACGGCAACTCCCTCGAGTGGGCCACGTCCTGCCCGCCGCCGAGGCACAACTTCACCGAGCTACCCCGGATCCGCTCCGAGCGGCCGGCGTTCGAGCTGCACTATCCCGAGATGGTCGACCGGACCCGGTCGGAAGCCCATGTCGGCGGCCGGCACAACTCGGCACCGTCGGAGCTGGTCGCGAAGTCGGTGGCGCAGGAGACCCTGCCTGGCGAGGACCCACGCGCGAAGTGACGGGATGCCGGACCGACCTCCGGTGACCGTGTTGATCACGGTCACCGGTCCGGACCGACCCGGTGTCACCTCCACGCTGTTCGCGGCACTGACGCGCCACGGCGTGGACATGCTCGACGTCGAGCAGGTCGTGATCAGGGGCCGGTTGACGCTCGGCGCACTCGTCGCCACCGACCACGACCCTGAGGGCCTGCAGGAGGTCGTCGAGCAGGCGATGGCCGCCATCGGCATGCAGGTGCAGACAACGCTGGAGGCCGACGACGACCCGGCCACCCGGCGGACGTCGAGCCATGTTGTCGTGGTGCTCGGCCGGCCGATCACCGCGCGCGCCTTCGGCGAGGTCGCCCGGGCACTCGCGGGGATTCGGACCAACATCGACGCCATCCGGCGCGTCGCCGACTACCCCGTCACCGGGCTGGAGCTGGCGGTGTCGCTGCCCGCTCCGGCGACGGAGGCGGTGTTGCGCTCCACGCTCGTGGAGGTGGCCGGCAGTGCCGGGGTGGACGTCGCCGTCGAGCGGTTCGGGTTGGCCCGCCGCAGCAAGCGGCTGATCGTGTTCGACGTGGACTCCACGCTGATCCAGGTCGAGGTGATCGAGATGTTGGCCGCGCGCGCCGGCGCGCAGGCCGAAGTCAGGGCGATCACCGAGGCGGCGATGCGGGGCGAGCTCGACTTCACCGCGGCGTTGCGCGAGCGGGTGGCGCTGCTGGCTGGCTTGCCCGCGTCGGTGCTCGATGAGGTCGCGGTCGAGCTGCCACTGACGCCGGGCGCGCGCACCACGATCCGCACGCTCAAGCGGCTCGGCTACCGCTGCGGCGTCGTGTCCGGCGGCTTCACGCTGGTGGTGCAGCGTCTGGTGGACGAGCTCGGGCTGGACTTCTGCGCGGCCAACGAGCTGGAGGTCGTCGACGGTCGGATCACTGGCCGGGTGCTCGGCGAGATCGTGGACCGGGCCGGCAAGGCCGACGCGCTTCGCCGCTTCGCCGCGGAGTACGACGTGCCGATGGAGCAGTGCGTCGCGGTCGGCGACGGCGCCAACGACATCGACATGCTGTCGGCGGCCGGCATGGGGGTGGCGTTCAACGCCAAGCCCGCGCTACGCGAGATCGCCGACACGGCGCTGTCGCAGCCCTACCTCGACGCGGTGCTGTTCGTGCTCGGGATCACCCGCGACGAGGTCGAACGCGCCGACGCCGCCGAAGGCCTGCTCCGCCGAGTCCCCTTGGAGAGCTAGGGCTCCCCCGCGCCTCAGGCGTCCGCGCCCTTGCCACTCATGTGGCTTAACTTGCTTCCAGCGGATGTTCTGTCACACGAGTGGCGGCTGGCGCGGCGGCGGCGGTGGCGGCGGTGGCGAGCCGGACGAGTGCGGCGCGGACGACAGCGGGGTCCGTGGTGGCCCAGAACGGTGGCAGCGAAGCACGGAGGAAGCC
>JACDBJ010000570.1 GCA_013695005.1 Pseudonocardiales bacterium | reverse complement strand
CCACGGCAGGTGGCTGTGCAGCACGAGGCAGAACGTGCCCACCGGCTCTGAGCTCACGCGCCGACCCCAACGTGATCGCCGCGAGCGTCACGCCACCGTTGCCCGGACCGCGACAGCGTGACGCTCGCAGTGATCATGAGCTGGTTCCTCCGCGGGCGCGCGCGATCGCGACGAGGTCGAGGCTCGTGTCCAGGTCGGCGGAGGAGAGCTCGAAGTCCGCGCAGCGCACCCCCGCGACGTCGGCCAGCAGCGCAGCCGGCCACGGCCCGCCGTCGAGCACCATCGCGACCTGCGCGTCGACGAAGGATCCACCGTGCCGGGCGTCGAGCTCGCGCAGCGCACCCCCGTGTCGCAACCCGAGCAGCGGCGAGACGTCGAACCCGGCCGCGCGCAGCAGCTCGACCAGCTCGGCGGGGGACAGCTCGCGGGTGTGGAACGGGTTGAGCGGGCTGTCCCGTTCGGGGGAGAACGTCAGCCGGTTCGGCGTGGACAGCAGCAGCCGCCCGCCCAGCCGCAGCACCCGCGCGCACTCGGCAAGGAAGCGCTCCTGCTCCCACAGATGCTCGATCACCTGAAGGCTGACGACGACGTCCACAACCGACGATCCGAGCGGCAGCGCGACCAGGTTGCCGAGCGCCGCGGCGATCCGCGGGTATCGGTGCCCGACGTGCGCGACCGTGACGGCGTCGCAGTCCAGCGCGAGAACCCGCGAGGCGGCCGCTGCCAGCAGGTCGGCGCCGTAGCCCTCGCCGCAGCCGGCCTCCAGCACGACAGCGTCCACACAGTGCGGCACCAGCTCCTGGTAGACGGCCTGGTGCCGCCGGAACCAGTAGTTCTCCCGCGCTACCCCCGGCACGGTTCGCTCACCGGTCAGCGGCAGCTCGGGCTGTGGGTGGACGGTCATGGCGGTGGCGATCCTGCCGGATGGACCGTGGGTCGCGCGTGCCGTGAGATCCTGAGGTTGCCGGTTGGTGCGAGCGCGGGGGAGGCCGAAAGTCGCGGTGCGGTTCGTCTTCAGTCCACCAGCGGAGGCCGCCACCGGCCTGCTCACGATGCCGTGGCGTGAGCCGCTGGCCGAGTGGCACGACGACCGGTTGGTCGAGATCCGCCAACGCGGGCTGGCGCGTCACGTCGTGCGGTTCGTCGCCGAGGCGGGCGAGGTCTTCGCCGTCAAGGAGCTGTCCGAGCGGCTGGCGCGCCGGGAGTACGAGCTGCTGCGCCGGCTGCAGCAGCTCGGGGTTCCGGCCGTCGAGCCGCTCGGCGTCGTGGTGGACCGACCCGCGGAGCTGGACGCGCTGCTGGTCACGAAGTTCCTCGACCACTCCAGCTCGTACCGGACGTTGTTCGCCACCTCGCGCGGCGGCCCCCCGACCGACCGGCTGATCGACGCCCAGGTGGAGCTGCTGGCCCGACTGCACCTCGCAGGCTTCTACTGGGGCGACTGCTCGCTGTCCAACACACTGTTCAAGTTCGACGCCGGCGCGTTCGCAGCGCACCTCGTCGACGCCGAGACCGCCGAGATGCACCCCTCGCTGTCCGACGGCCAGCGCCGCTACGACGTCGACATCGCGCGCGAGCGGGTGGCCGGCGAGCTGTTCGACCTGGAGGCCGGCGCCCTGCTGCCTCCCGAGGTCGACCCGATCGCGACCGCCGACGAGGTGGTGCGGCGTTACGACGCGCTGTGGTCCGAGCTGACCATGCAGGAGGTGATCCGGCCCGAGGAGCAGCGGTACCGGATCGCCGAGCGGCTGCGCCGGCTCAACGAGCTGGGATTCGACGTCGACGAGGTCGAGCTGGTGGACGCCGGTGAGGGCAGCACGCTGCGGGTGACCACGAGGGTCGCCGAGCCCGGCCACCACCGCAGGTTGCTCTTCGCGCGCACCGGCTTGGACGTGCAGGAGAACCAGGCGCGGCGGCTGCTCAACGACATCGCGAGCTACCGCGGCTACCTGGAGCAGTCCAGCGGCCACCTAGTGCCCGACGCGGTGGCCGCGAACCGGTGGCTGGCCGAAATCTTCGACCCGGTCGTGCGTGCCATCCCGGCCGAGTTCCAAGATCGGCTGCACGCGGCTGAGGTGTTCCACGAGATTCTGGAACACCGATGGTTCATGTCCGAGGCCGCCGGCGAGGACATCGGCACCACGGCGGCCGCCGCGGACTATCTCGTCAAGGTGTTGCCCCAGGTCCCGAAAGACCTGACCCTTGCCGCCGTCGAACGGCCAGCCGACACCGAACCCAGCTAGGCGACGAAGTCCTTACCCATCTCGATCTCCTGGTTGTCGATCAGGAGCAGCTTGTCCTTGATCCCCTGTCGCCCCCTTCAGACGTGGTTCGAACGGTTGTTGGCTACCCGCTGGAGCGTCGGGCAAGCGCCGCGGGACGCGTTCAGCTCGCGAGTGATCACTCTCACGCCCAGCGATTTGCAGCGAACCTACTCACCGGTAACAATCGCCAGTAGTGGCAGAGTCAACGCCACCGCCCGTACCGGCAGGAGGTCGAAGCGGACCGATGAAGATCGTTGTGCTGGTCAAACAGGTGCCCGACACCTACTCCGAGCGCAAGCTCTCCGACGCCGACCACACCCTGGACCGGGAGTCCTCCGACGCCGTGATCGACGAGATCAACGAGCGGGCGGTGGAAGCCGCGCTGAACCTCAAGGAGTCCAACGGCGACGCCAGCGTCGTCACGGTCGTCTCCATGGGGCCGGAGCGCGCGACCGACGCGCTGCGCAAGGCACTGGCCATGGGAGCCGACGACGCCGTGCACCTGTCCGACGAGGCGCTGCACGGCAGCTGCGCGGTGCAGACCGCGCGCACCCTGGCCAAGGTCCTCGGCACCATCGACGGGGTCGACCTGGTGGTCACCGGCAACGAGTCGAGCGACGGGGGCACGTCGGCGGTCCCGCCGATGCTCGCCGAGCTGCTCGGCCTGCCGGCGCTGACCCACGCCCGCGAGATCGCGGTCGAGGGCACGACGATCACCGTCCGGCGGGAGACCGACGAGGGCGTCACCAGCCTGCGCGCCGAGCTGCCCGCCGTGATCAGCGTGGGAGAGAAGATCAACGAGCCGCGATACCCGTCGTTCAAGGGCATCATGCAGGCCAAGAAGAAGCCGATCACCACGCTCACGCTGGCCGATGCCGGGGTCGACGCGGGCGAGGTCGGCCTGGCCAACGCGCTGAGCCAGGTCACCAGCGCCGCACCCAAGCCTCCGAAGGGCGGCGGCCAGAAGGTCACCGACGGTGGCGACGGCGGCTCGCAGATCGCCGAGTACCTCGTCGCCCAGAAGCTGATCTGAGGAGAGCCCCGATGGCTGAGGTACTGGTTCTGGTCGACCACTTCGACGGCGACATCCGCAAGGTCAGCTACGAGCTGCTCACTGCGGCGCGGGCACTGGGTGAGCCCTCGGCGGTCGTCGTCGGCGCGCCTGGCACGGCGGCCAAGCTGGCCGACGGGCTGAAGGCCCACGGCGCCGAGAAGATCTACGTCGCCGAGTCCGAGCAGGCCACGGAGTACCTCGCGGCACCCGAGGCCGCTGTGCTGGCCGGGCTGGTGGAGTCGGTGTCGCCGGCGGCGGTGCTGCTGGCGGCCAGCGGCGACGGAAAGGAGATCGCGGCGCGGCTGGCGGTGCGGACTAACTCTGCGCTGCTGTCCGACGTGGTGGCGGTCGGCCCCGACGGCGTCCAGCACTCGATCTTCGGTGGGGCGTTCACCGTCGAGGCGAGGGGCGCCACCGAGCACCCGGTGATCACGGTCCGCGCCGGCTCCGTCGAGATCGAGGCGACCGACGGCGCGGGCGCCGAGCAGAGCGTCGGCATGCCTGAGCTCGACGCCGGGCGTCAGGCCGTCGTGACCGCGCGCGAGCCGGTCGTGGCCGGGGACCGCCCGGAGCTGACCGACGCCTCGGTCGTGGTCTCCGGCGGCCGTGGTGTCGGCTCGTCGGAGAACTTCAAGGTCGTCGAGAACCTCGCCGACGTGCTCGGCGCGGCAGTCGGCGCCTCGCGGGCGGCCGTCGACTCCGGGTACTACCCGCCGCAGTTCCAGGTCGGGCAGACCGGCAAGACGGTGTCGCCGCAGCTCTACATCGCGCTGGGCATCTCCGGTGCGATCCAGCACCGGGCCGGCATGCAGACCAGCAAGACCATCATCGCGGTCAACAAGGACGCCGACGCGCCGATCTTCGAGATCGCTGACTTCGGCGTCGTCGGCGACCTGTTCACGGTCACGCCGCAGCTCGCGGAGGAAGTCACCAAGCGCAAGAGCTGAGGTTCACCCAGCCGCCACCGACACGCCTTCCATAGCGGGTCTGCTGGTTCATCCCGGCCCGTACAAGAAGCGGCATGACCTCTTCGCAGGTGCTGGTGAGTACGCCTCCAACCCAACGATCCCGCTACACCCTGCTGCTGACCAGCGACGACGCTGAGGTTCGGTCTGCGCAGGCGCTGCGCCACCGGGTGTTCGCCGGCGAGATGGGTGCGGCTCTGCCCGGCGCGGAGTCGGGCCTGGACGTAGACCGCTTCGACGCCTTCTGCGACCACCTCGTGGTCCGCGAGGACGTCACCGGCGAGATCGTCGGGACCTACCGGATGCTTCCGCCGCAGCGTGCCGCGCAGGCCGGCGGGCTGTACTCCGAGACCGAGTTCGAGCTCTCCTCGATCGCGGCACTGCGGCCATCGCTGGTCGAGGCGGGACGCTCGTGCGTGCATCCAGCCCACCGCTCGGGCGCGGTGGTGAGCCTGGTGTGGGCGGGCATCGCGCGGTACCTGCTGTTGACCGGCCACCGCTGGCTCGTCGGCTGCGCGAGCGTGTCGCTGGCCGACGGTGGTGCGCAGGCAGCCGCGACCTGGGACCAAGTTGCACGGCGGCACCTCTCGCCCGCGCAGTACCGGGTGCGGCCGCTGCGGCCGTGGGAGCCACCTGCCGTCGCCGCGCCGGGTCGGGTGGAGATGCCGCCGCTGCTGCGCGGCTACCTGCGCCTCGGCGCCTGGGTCTGCGGGCCGCCGGCGCACGATCCCGACTTCGGCGTCGCCGACCTGTTCGTGTTGCTGGGGCTGGACCACATGCACGGCCGGTACCTGCGGTTCTTCCTCGGCGGCGACCAGTGATCGCCGCGCGGCGGGTGGAGCTGGCGCTGGCGTCTTCGCCGACCGCAGAGGGGCACCCGCGGCTGCCTCACATCGCGGAGCGCTCCGGGCATCCCTTCGCGCCGTACTCACCGTGCGGCGACAGCTGCCTGCCGCCCACGAGCACCCTCCCGCGTTGCTCGTGGACGCGGTCGGTGGCCCGGCTCGTCGCGCTCGCGGCGCTGCTGCTCGGCGCCGCCCTGCTGGCTTTGGCCTGGCCGCTGCTGACCCACCGCAGGCGTGACGCGTCGACCCCGTGGC
>JACDBJ010000391.1 GCA_013695005.1 Pseudonocardiales bacterium | reverse complement strand
GACGTCACCTGGCTCGGCGAGGTGCTCGCTGGCCGCCACCAGCGGCTTCGCCGAAGGTTCCCTAGCTACCGGCACACCGCCCGACAAGGCCTGAGTTGCGGCTCAGGCCTTCCGGGCGTGCTCCGGTATCGCCTCGTAGCGCAGGAACTGGCGGGTGAACTGCGCGGTGCCCGACGTCATCGCCCGCAGGTCCACCGCGTAGCGCAACAGCTCCGCCGCGGGCACCTCCGCCCGCACTACCGTCCGCCCTGGGCTGGCCACATCCGTGCCGAGCACCCGCCCGCGCCGTGAGGACAGGTCGCCCAGCACCGCGCCGAGGTGGTCGTCCGGGATGCGGATGGCGACCTCGTCCATCGGCTCGAGCTTGACGGTGCCGCACGCCGCGGCGGCCTCCTTCAGCGACAGCGAACCTGCCATCTGGAAGGCGGCGTCGGAGGAGTCCACGCTGTGCGCCTTGCCGTCGAACAGCGTGGCCCTGATGTCGACCACCGGGTAGCCCTCGGTGAACCCGCGTTCGAGCTGCGCCCGGATGCCCTTCTCCACGCTCGGGATGTACTGGGTCGGCACGGTGCCGCCGACGACCTTCGAGACGAACTCGAAGCCGCTGCCGCGGGGCAACGGCTCGTACTCGACGTGGCAGATGGCGAACTGGCCGTGCCCGCCGGACTGCTTGACGTGCCGGCCAGTGACGGTGGCCTTCTTCCCCAACGTCTCGCGCAGCGCCACCCGGACCGGCTCGGTGTCCACCTCCGCCCCGCCGGCACGCAGCCGGGAGAGCACCACGTCGGCGTGCGCCTCGCCCATGCACCACAGCACGCTCTGGTGCGTCTCGGAGTTGCGCTCAAGGCGCAGCGTCGGGTCGGCGGCGACGATCTTGGCGAGGGTGCGCACCAGGGCGTCCTCGTCACTGCGGGTGTGCGCGACGATCGCGACCGGCAGCAGCGGGTCGGGCTGGTCCCACGGCTCGAGCAGCAGCGGGTGGTCGGCGGCGGACACGGTGTCGCCGGTCTCGGCGAAGCCGAGCTTGGTCAGCGCGCAGATGTCGCCGGCCACGCACGCCTGCACCTCGCGCAGCGTCGCGCCCAGCGGCGAGTAGATGTGCGCGAGCCGCTCGTCGGCCTTGTGGGTCGAGCCGTTGGAGCCGTTGGACGCCCCGTGCCCGGCGGAGTGCCCGGTGATGTGCACGGTCTTCTCCGGCAGCAGCGTCCCGGAGAACACCCGCACCAGCGACACGCGTCCGACGTAGGCGTCGGCCGCAGTGCGCACCACCTCGGCGGCCAGCGGACCGGCCGGGTCGGCGGACAGCGCAGGGTGCTCCGCGCCGTCAGCGCTGCTGACCTCGGGCAGCGGGTGCTCCAGCGGCGACGGGAAGCCGCCGACCAGCAGCTCCAGCAGCTCGTCCAGCCCCACGCCGGTGGCCGAACACACCGGGATCACGGGGTGGAACGTGCCCTTGGACACCGCGGTCTCGAGGTCGGCGATCAGGGTGGCCGTCTCGAGGTCCTCGCCCTCGAGGTAGCGCTCCATGAGCGACTCGTCCTCGCTCTCGGCGATGATTCCCTCGATCAGCTCGTCGCGGGCGGCGCTCGCGCCGTCCGGAGCCTGGCCCTCAGGCGTCTGGGACAGCAGGCCGTAGAGCCCGGTGACGTCCGATCCGTCACGAATCGGCAGGTACAGCGGCAGCACACCCGAGCCGAATGCCTCGCGGCAGGACGCGACCTCGCTCTCCAGATCGGCGCGCTGGTGGTCGACGCGGGCGACGACTACGGCCCGCGGCATGCCGACGGCGGCGCACTCTTCCCACTGGGCGATCGTCGCGGCGTCGATGCCGCGGTCCGCGCCCTCGGCGGCGTTCACCACGAACAGCGCTGCGTCGGCGGCGCGCAGCCCGGCGCGCAGCTCGCCGACGAAGTCCCCGTACCCGGGCGTGTCGATGAGGTTGATCTTGACGTCGTCATGCTGCAGCGGGGCGACGGCCAGCCCGACCGAGCGCTGCTGGCGCACGGCGGCCGGATCGTGGTCGCACACCGTGCTGCCGTCGACGATGGTGCCGGCCCGCGAGATCACGCCGGTGGACGCGAGGAGCGCCTCGACCAGCGTCGTCTTCCCCGAGCCGGAAGGTCCGACGAGCACGACGTTGCGAAGTCTGCTGGGATCCTGGGCCACGATCGCTCCGGATCGCTGGCCCGTTTCCGCTTTGACCGCCATGGTCGACCACCTCCGTTAACCCGCTCGTCACATGTCTGCGATCCCACACCCGTTACCGGCCAGGGACAAGACCAGCCAGGACAGCCATTCAGGTGGTGACGAAGATCGTCTGCCGCCAGGCCGCGGCTCGGTGGCGTCCGGGGGAGCGGACAGCCTCGGCTACTGTCGGATTCGATGAGATCGACAATTGGCGTGTTGGCACTGCAGGGCGATGTGCGCGAGCACCTGGCGGCCCTCGCCGACTGCGGGGCACGGCCGGTGCCGGTGCGGCGGGTCGCCGAGTTGGACGCGGTGGACGCGCTGGTGCTGCCTGGCGGCGAGTCGACGACGATGAGCCGGCTCCTGGAGACCTTCGAGCTGCTGGAGCCGATCCGGGAGCGCATCGCAGGTGGCATGCCCACGTTCGGCTCGTGCGCCGGGATGATCCTGCTCGCCCGCGAGGTGCTCGACGGTCGGCCGGACCAGCGTCAGCTCGGCGGGCTCGACGCCGTCGTGCGGCGCAACGCCTTCGGCCGCCAGGTCGACTCCTTCGAGGCCGACGTGGCGGTCACCGAGGTCGCCGGCGGGCCGGTGCGCGCGGTGTTCATCCGGGCGCCCTGGGTCGAGTCGGTCGGCGCGGGTGTCCAGGTGCTGGCCACCGTGCCGGATCAGGACTCCGGCCGGGACGCGGGCGGACCCGACGTGGGTAGGATCATCGCAGTTCGGCAGGGGTCGGTGTTGGCTACGGCGTTCCACCCCGAGCTGACCGGCGACGGGCGGATCCACCGCCTGTTCTGCGACCTGGTGCGGCAGACGGCGCAGGCTGCGTGAGCCGTACGAGCACATGAAGGACAGGGCATGAGCGGGCACTCCAAGTGGGCGACGACCAAACACAAGAAGGCCGTCGTCGACGCCAAGCGCAGCAAGCTCTTTGCTCGGCTGATCAAGACGATCGAGGTGGCGGCACGCACCGGCGGCGGCGACCCGGACGGCAACCCGACGCTGTTCGACGCGATCCTCAAGGCCAAGCGGAACTCGGTGCCGGCCGAGAACATCGACCGGGCGGTCAAGCGCGGGTCTGGAACGGACGCCGATGCCGCCGCCTACGAGTCGATCACCTACGAGGGCTACGGCCCCAACGGCGTGGCGCTGCTCGTGGAGTGCCTGACCGACAACCGCAACCGCGCGGCGTCCGAGGTACGCACCGCGATGACCCGCAACGGCGGCTCGATGGCCGATCCTGGCTCGGTGTCCTACCTGTTCACCCGCAAGGGCGTCGTGCTGCTGCCCAAGAACGACCTGGGCGAGGACGACGTGTTGCTGGCCGTGATCGACGCGGGCGCCGAGGAGGTCAACGACCTCGGCGAGACCTACGAGGTGGTCTCCGAACCCGCCGACCTGGTCGCCGTGCGCACCGCGCTGCAGCAGGCCGGGATCGACTACGACTCCGCCGAGGCGACGTTCCTGCCGTCGGTGTCGGTGGAGCTCGACGCCGAGGGCGCCCGCAAGGTCTTCCGGCTGATCGAGGCGCTGGAGGACAGCGACGACGTGCAGAACGTCTACGCCAACTTCGACGTCTCTGACGAGGTTCTCGCCGAGGTCGGCTGAGCGTGGCTCAGCCCCTGTCGTCCAGCCGGTAGAGGATCGGGCGCGGAGCGACCCCGTTCTCGCCGAAGACCCGCAGGACGAAGCTGCGGAAGCTCCGCTTGAACAGCAACGCCGGTACGACGTCGCGCAGGCGATCCCAACGGCAGTGGTTGACCAGGCTGTAAGGGGCGTCGGCTGCAGCGACGGGCTGAAGGACCGTGGAGTTGTCCAGCCCGGTCTCGTCCTGGAACCAGCCGGCGGTGTACTGCCAGGCGAACAGGTTGGCCTCGACGGTGTCGGCGGAGAAGTAGTTGAACAGAAAGACGCCTTGGCGGTCGTGGTCGACCGGCCCGATGCGGCGTGCGTTCGACCCGGCGAACACCAGCGTGCGGGCCGCCGTCTCGGGCAAGTCGTCCACCAGCCTGCGGAGGATGGCCTCACCGGGAAGATCCGCTGCGTCGGCCACTGTCGTCGTCTCGACGAGCAGGATCGCGTCGAAGTTGGCGTCTGGCACGTCCCGGCCGGCGCTGTGCGGGCTCCGCCCAGGGGGTCGCAGAAGGCCTCGGAACACGTCGGCGCGCACGATGCGTGGATCGCTGCGCAGAGTGGTAGCCGCGGCGTGCATGTGCGTGAGGATGCTGCGGCGACCGGCACGGGGTAGCGGCAGCGGGAGCCGCCACGGCCCGGAGCTGGCGCCGACATGGACGAAGCCCGCCGTCGACGGCTCGATCAGCCGTGCACGCGTCCAGCTGCTCGAAACGGTCGGGTCGGACTGCGTCGGAACGGATGGAACGGTGTGCTCACTCATGACATCTCCTGATCTCGTTCGCGGGTCGGGCGGACCGCGCGATGGAACATCGCCACCTGCGCTCGGACGGCGTCGGCGGCGGGTTGCTGAATGTGGTCGGCGGTCCGCAGCAGGCCGTCGAGCAGGACGTAGGTGAGCAGCGGTCCCACGAAGGCCCGCGCGGCCTGACCGACGTCGACCTGCGGATCGACGAGCCCTTGGTCCTTGCCGGCACGCAGGACGGCTCCGGCGGCGCCGAGGGCACGGTCGGCGACCGCCGCCCGGAACAGGTCCGCGAGGGAGGGGTCCCGGGGTGTCTCTGCGACGACGATGCCAGCCAGCGCCAGGTAAGCCGGCTGCATGAGGTCGCCCACCAGCCCGGCTGCCAGTCCTGCCAGCAGTTCCTCGAACTCATCCGGGGACGTTTCGGGCGTCATCGGCGCCGCAGCGGCCGGCTGATCAGGAGCTGCCACCAGCGAGGTCAGTGCCGCGCGCAGCAAACCTGCCTTGTCACCGAAGTAGGAGTAGAGGGTCTCTTTCGACGCGCCCGCGGCGGCGGCGATCTGTGCCGTCGACGACGCGGCGTACCCGTGCTCGGCGAACACCCGAACGGCCGCCTCGAGGATGCGCTGCCGCCGGGCAACGGCGTTCTGAGCCCTCGTCATATCCGAACCGTACCGTTCGGTACGGCAACTGACAACCGCAGGAGAGGTGATCTCAGGCGTCGTCTCTGCGTGTCAGGGCTCGGTCATAGACTCGGCGGCGATGACCGCCGCCGCACCCCCCAGCACCGACACCGAGCGCACGCTGCTACTGCTCGACGGGCACTCGCTTGCCTACCGCGCCTTCTTCGCGCTGCCGGCCGAGAACTTCAGCACCGTCACCGGCCAGACCACCAACGCGGTCTTCGGGTTCACCTCGATGCTCATCAACCTGCTCCGTGACGAGCAGCCGACGCACGTGGCGGTCACCTTCGACGTGTCGCGGCAGACGTTCCGCAGCGAACGCTTCGCCGACTACAAGGCCAACCGGAGCACGACGCCGGACCTGTTCCGCGGCCAGGTCGACCTGATCCGCGAGGTGCTCGACGCGCTGCACGTGCCGGTGCTCGCGGTGCCCGGTTTCGAGGCCGACGACGTCATCGCCACGCTGACCGTGCAGGCGGAGGCGCAGGGCTACCGGGTGCTGATCTGCAGTGGCGACCGGGACACGTTCCAGCTGGTCAGCGACCACGTGACCGTGCTGTACCCCACCCGCGGGGTGTCGGAGCTGGCCCGGATCGACCCGGCCGAGGTCGACCGCCGCTACGGCCTGACGCCGGAGCAGTACCCGGACTACGCCGCGCTACGGGGCGACCCGAGCGACAACCTGCCGCAGATCCCCGGCGTGGGGGAGAAGACCGCCGCGAAGTGGGTGCGTGAGTTCGGTTCGCTCGGCGAGCTGGTCGACCGGGTGGACGAGGTCAAGGGCAAGGCCGGCGACGCGCTGCGGGAGAACCTCGCCAACGTCACCCTCAACCGGCAGCTCACCGAGCTGGTGCGCGACATCGCACTGGAGCGGACGCCGGACGAGCTGGCAGTGCAGCAGTGGGACCGCGACGCCGTGCACCGACTGTTCGACGAGCTGGAGTTCCGGGTGCTGCGCGAGCGGCTGTTCGCCACGCTGTCCACCGCGGAGCCGGAAGCCGACGAGGGCTTCCAGGTGCGCGGCGGCCTGGTCGCGCCGGGGGAGGCGGCGGCCTGGCTGGACGCGCATGCCAGGGACGGCAGCCGGGTCGGGCTGGCATTCCACGGGCAGCTCGCCACCTGGATCGGCAGGGACCTCGACGGCATCGCGCTGGCCACCGGCGACGGCTCCGACGGCGGAGGTGGCGAGGGCGGCTACTTCGACCTGCGCGGGCTGACGCCGGAGGACGAGGCGGCGATGGGCGCGTGGCTGGCCGATCCCGACGTGCCCAAGGCGGCGCACGACGTCAAGGGCGCGCTGCACGCCCTGCGTGGCCGCGGCTGGACGCTGCGCGGCCTCACCAACGACACGGCGCTGGCCGCTTACCTCGCCCATCCGGGGCAGCGAAACTTCGACCTCGCCGACCTCGCGCTGCGCTACCTGCGCCGTGAGCTGCGGGCCGAGGAGCCCGCGGATGGGCAGCTGTCGCTGCTCGGCGGCGAGGAGGAGGCCGACGCCCAGCTGGCCGGCTCGCAGATCCTGCAGGCCAGGGCGGTCGCCGACCTCGCCGCTGCGCTGGACGCCGAGCTCGACAAGCTCGGCGGCACCCGGCTGCTCGCGGAGCTTGAGCTGCCGCTGCTCGGGGTGCTCGC
>JACDBJ010000390.1 GCA_013695005.1 Pseudonocardiales bacterium | reverse complement strand
CCCCCGGCCGTGGCGCGGCAGCCGCCGACTTCGGCTTCGCCGGGCTGGTGGTCGGCGGCAGCCCGGCGTTGCCGGGTACCTCCGTCGCGGGCTCGGGCCGGTGCTCGACTACGACGAGCGTCATGGCAGCGACCTGGTCGGGACCCTGGAGGCCTACTTCGCCGCCGCCTCCAGCCCGTGGCGGGCGGCGGAGGTGCTCCATGTGCACGTGAACACGGTCGGCCAGCGGCTGGATCGGGTCGCGCGCCTGCTCGGTGAGGACTGGCGCACGCCGCAGCGAGTGGTCGAGCTGCAGCTCGCCCTGCGGCTGCGGCACCTGC
This sequence comes from Pseudonocardiales bacterium, assembly GCA_013695005.1. GTDB lineage: Bacteria > Actinomycetota > Actinomycetes > Mycobacteriales > Pseudonocardiaceae > Pseudonocardia. The sequence goes on along the minus strand of JACDBJ010000390.1, from coordinate 9,852 downwards.
GCGGTCGCTAGCGGCTCAGGGAGGGCCAGGCCTCAGGGAGCGGCCAGGACGAACATCGCCTCGTCGATCACGCACCACGACCAGTCCTCGCCCGGTTCCACCGAGCGCATCAGTGGGTGCTCACCTTCCCGCGCATGGCCGGTGGCGTGCTTGTTCGGCGACGAGTCGCAGCAGCCGATCCTGCCGCAGCTGTGGCACATCCGCAGATGCACCCAGCCACTGCCGATCTTCAGACATTCCTCGCAGCCGGCGACCGCTCCACGCGGTTGCAGGAGCTGGACCTGGTCGAGGTGGCTACAGGTGGCCATGGCTCAGTATCCCTCGATGGGCGTCATCGAGTGGATCTCACAGGCCGAGCAGCCGGGCGCCGCCGGCCGCGAGGCAGACGATCGCGACGAACCAGAAGATCGCGACCCAGACGACTCGCGGGATCCACGTGTTGTGCGCCAGCCTTCCGGAGTCCGACTTGTCGCTTCCGAGCCGGAGGTCGGCCAGCGAGCGAACGCCACCCAGCGGCATCAGCCACACCAGCGCGACCGCCAGCCCGGTCTGCAGGTCAGGGCTTCCCCGGACGGCGACCCAGCCGATGCCGACGCCGGCGAGCAGCACGACCAGCCCGGTGAAGAAGTCCATCGCCTTGGCCCACGCTGCGAGCAGCAGCACGATCGCCGCCCAGAGCAGCGACCAGGCATGGCCGGCCAGCACCAGGTACGCCCCGGCCAGCCCCAACATCGGCGGTGTGATGTCGCCGACGAATACACCAGGATGAGGCCGACTCCCCCAGCCGCCGCCGAACTCGGTGACGCCGCCGCCCGTGGACTCATGGACCTTGAAGTCCCTGGGTCCGCGACCGCTGAGGATGGCGAGGACGACATGCCCGCCTTCGTGCGCGACGGTGACGAGCGAGCCGACCCAGGTCGTGGTGGCAGGCAGCGCGACGAGCACCGCGATGATGACCCCGGTTCCGTAGACGACCGGCGCCCCCGCAATCGAGGAGCCAGCCGCCGTCTGGGCCGCTATCACCCTCTCGAGTGTGCCAGCGATCACGCTCCGCTAATGCGGAGCTACTCGATCGGTGCGTTGTGGCGCGAATCAGTAGTAATGCCGTCTCCCGGCGAGCGGGCGCCCGATCGAGCCCAGGACGAGCAGCACAAGGCCGATGACCAGCAGGATCGCGCCGATCGTGTACAGGATTGAGACCTTGAGCAGGAACCCCAGCAGCAAGAGAACGACTCCGAGAATGATCACAATGCCTCCAGTGGGCGCCCCGACACCGAAATGTGTGGTAACGGAATAGCCCTCGCAACTCTGGGCTAAACCCTTCCGTTCTCAAATACGCCGTCCGGTCCAACGTGGCTCGCTCGCGTGTGTGGCACGGCGCCTGTCGGGCTACTTTCACGGCGTGAAGCTGACCAAGACATCTGATCTGTGGTGGAAGAACGCCGTCGTCTACTGCCTGGACGTCGAGACCTACCAGGATGCCAACGACGACGGCCACGGCGACTTCCGCGGGCTCGTCCAGCGCATCGACCATCTGCACCGGCTCGGCGTCACGTGCATCTGGCTGATGCCGTACTACCCGTCGCCGGACCGTGACGACGGCTACGACATCACCGACTTCCAGGGTGTCGACGACAGGTTGGGCAGCCACGGCGAGTTCGTCGAGTTCGTCCGCACGGCACGCGACCGCGGCATGCGGGTGATCGCCGACCTCGTGGTCAATCACACCTCTGACAGGCACCCGTGGTTCCAGGGCGCGCGGAGCAGCCGCGACTCGCCCTACCGCGACTGGTACGTCTGGGCGGACGAGCCACCGGTCGACGGGCCGCAGGGCGTCGTGTTCCCCGACAAGGAGACCAGCGTCTGGACCTTCGACGAGCAGGCCGGCCAGTACTACCTGCACCGCTTCTACCGCTACCAACCCGACCTCAACGTGGCCAACCCTGAGGTACGCGACGAGATCGCCCGCACGATCGGCTTCTGGATGCAGCTGGGGCTGTCGGGATTCCGGGTCGACGCCGTCCCATTCCTGCTGGAGACCACGGGGCAGGACGACGCGGGCCAACTGCCGGACCCGCACGACTACCTCGCCGACCTGCGGGCGTTCCTCGGCCGGCGCAGCGGTGAGGCGGTGCTGCTCGGCGAGGTGAACCTGCCCTACCCGGACACCGTGGAGTTCTTCGGCAGCGAGCGCGACGAGCTCACGATGTGCTTCGACTTCATCGGTATGCAGCGAATGTACCTGTCGCTGGCCCGCGGCAACGCCGAGCCGCTGGCCGAGGCGCTGCGCGAGCGTCCGCAGCCGCCGAAGGACGCGCACTGGGCGACATTCGTCCGCAACCACGACGAGCTGACGCTGGACAAGCTCACCGAGACGCAGCGTCAGGAGGTGTTCAAGGCGTTCGGACCCAAGCGGTCGATGCAGCTCTACGGCCGCGGCCTGCGCCGGCGGCTACCGACGATGCTCGGTGGCGACATGGACCGGATCAAGATGGTGTACAGCCTGCTGTTCTCGTTGCCAGGGACGCCGGTGCTGTTCTACGGCGAGGAGATCGGCATGGGGGAGGACCTCCGGGCCGAGGGCCGCCTCGCGGTGCGCACGCCGATGCAGTGGTCGCCAGATCGCAACGGCGGCTTCTCCACCGCCTACCTCAAGGACCTTCCAGGGCCCATCCCCAAGGGCGAGTACGGGCCGGAGCAGGTGAACGTGGCCGACCAGGAGCGCGACCCCGACTCGCTGCTGTCCTGGATGCGGCGGCTGATCGAGTCATACCGGCGCTGCCCCGAGCTCGCGTGGGGAAACTGTGAGGTGCTGGACGCCGGCGACCCTGCCGTGCTCGCGCACCGCTGCGACACCGATGGCGGCACGGTCCTCGCACTGCACAACTTCGGCGCGGAGCCCACCAGGGTTGCGCTGAAGCTCACCGGGCTGGACGAGTCGTGCCTGCTCAACGACGTGCTCGCCGACGGGTCGGAGCGGGTCGCGAAGGACGGTTCGGTGACCCTGCAGTTGGAGCGGTACGGCTGCCGTTGGCTGCGGGTGCAGCGCCAGTAGGGCTGCGCGTCACCCTGTCGGAGGTCGGTGCTTTGCTGGCACCGTCGCAACCCATAGCGGAGGTAGTCAGATGCCCACTCGAACTGACCCGTGGCCCGCCGGTACGCCGTGCTGGGTCGACCTGGCCGTGCCCGACCTCGACGCCGCCAAGGAGTTCTACGGCGCGGTCCTCGGCTGGTCGTTCGTCGACAGCGGTGAGGAGTTCGGCCACTACAACATCGGCCAGGTCGGCGGGCGCGCCGCCGCCGCCATCGGCCCGCTTCAGGAAGAGGGCCAACCGACCGTATGGACGGTCTACCTGGCCAGTGACGACGCCGACGCCACTGCGAAGCTGATCACCGAGAACGGCGGGACGATGCTCGCCGAGCCGATGGACATCCCCGGCAACGGGCGGATGGCCATAGCCATGGACCCGGTGGGCGCGGCATTCGGCGTGTGGCAGTCGGCGGGCATGCATGGCGCGGAGGTGTACTTCGAGCCTGGTGCTCTGGTCTGGGTCGACGCGCGGCTGCCCGACCCGGACGCCGGCCGGGCGTTCTACACCGCCGTGTTCGGGTACCGCTACGAAGCCACCGAGGGCGCACCGGGCGACTACACGACCATCAAGTTCGACGGGGCACGCGATGGCGAGTCGGTCGGCGGCATCGGCGAGATGATGGGCGCCCCGGAAGGGACCCCGCCGCATTGGTTGGCCTACTTCCTGGTGTCGGACATCAAGGTTGTGGCGGCTGCGGCCGTCGCGGCGGGTGGCACCACCATGGGCGAGCCGTTCGACACCCCGTACGGACCGATGCTGGGGATCACCGACCCCCACGGTGCGATGTTCTTCGTCGTCGGCGAGATGGCCCGCGGCTAGCTCTGACGCGGATCAGAGCCGGCGGCCGAACTCGAGGTTGTGCGGCGCCAGGCTGGGCTCGGTGCCGAAGTAGACGTGCTTGGACATGTCGTCGGAGTAGCGGCTGGCAGGCGGCTGCCTGCCGAGCGCCTCGGCCATGCTCCGGATGTGGTGGGGGGCCGCGCCGCAGCACACGCCGAGATAGCGCACGCCCGCCGCGTGCGCCTCGCGGGTGAAGTCGGCGATCTCGTAGCGGTTGCAGGTGAACGGGTCCAGCGCAGTCGGGAACGGCCGCCCGCCGGGAAAGCCGTCGTAGGTGGGGTCGCGTAGCGACTGGAAGTTCGGCTGCTCCGCCGTCGTGCGGTAGGGCACGGGAAGGGCAGCCACCGGGACGTCGACGGCCGGCATGATCTCGTGAATCAGCGGCAGCATCGTCGCCGGTCCGCGGGTGCAGTTGAGACCGACGACGTCCGCGCCGGCGCCGGCCAGCCGCTTCATCGCCTCCGGCAACGCCATTCCCTCTCCGGTCGCGGGCTCACGGTGCACCGCGAGGGTGATCACCGCCGGCAACCCGGCCTCGCGGATCACCTCGAGCGCGATCATGGCCTCGTCGAGATAGCGGAACGTCTCGCCGACGACGAAGTCCACCCCGCACTCGGCGGCCCACCCGACCTGCTCGGTGAACATCGCGCGCACGTTCGCATGGGTGAGCTGGTCAACCGGCTCGAAGACGTTGGTGTTGCACACGTTGCCGGCGAGCAGGGTGCCGCTCTGCGCCGCGACGCGGGCGGCGAGTTCGAGAGCCTGCTGGTTCAGCGTCTCCAGCAGATCGGCCTTGCCGATGAGCCGCAGCTTTTCCCGGTGCGCGTAGTAGGTGAACGCCTCCACCACGTCCGAGCCGGCGTGCACGAACTCTTCGTGCAGGGCCGTGACGCGGTCGGGATGCTCGAGGACGACCTCCGGGACGAACGCGCCCGCCTGCAGGTAGCCCCGACGCTCCAGCTCGAAGAGGTAGCCCTCGGCGCAGATCACGGGCCCCGCCGCGAGGCGAGCCAGTAGGCCGGGGCGTTCTTCGACGCCGTCGACGGCAGATGTCACCGCGGGTGTCATGGCCTAGCTCCTCTGCTCAGCTCCACGGGAACGGTGACCTGCTCGTCGGATGCAGCGCGCCCTGCTCGTATCGGGTGAACCGGAACGGTTCGAGCAGCTCCTGTGGCTCGCCGAGGAGCTCCTTGGCGACCAGCGCTCCGACGCCGAGCATCTTGTAGCCGTGGTTGGAGTCGGCGATCACGTACGCGTTCTCGGCCACCAGGTCGAAGACCGGGAAGCTGTCCGGGGTGAAGCAGCCGATCCCGCCCGACGGCTCGCGCGAGAACAGGTGGCTCAGCCCGGTGAAGCGGCGATGGCAGTGGGCCAGGCCTGCGGTCCACAGCCGGGCGAAGTCCTCGCCCGCGGTGTAGGCCGAGTGCTGGGGGCCGTAGGGGTCGACTGCCACCGCATCCGGCGGCACGTCGAGCCGGCGGGGCATGCCACCGCCCTGCACTCCGCCGAAGTTGTGGTCCGGCTTGTAGTAGATGCCCCACGGGTGGTCGGTCACCAGCCCGCCGGTCTCGTCGTAGAGCGGCGCGTCGGTGTCGAGGTGCACGACGGGCGGTTCGGCGCCGGAGCTGTCGGTGAACGTGTCCGGGTCGACCTTGAGCGTGCCTTCCTGGACCAGCCAGTAGCTCCACATCGGTTGGTCGGTGCGCAGCACACCGTCAGGGCCGCGCAGCGAGATCAGCGCGGGCAGCTCCAGCATCCGCCACAGGTCGCGGACCCACGGCCCGGCGGCCACCACCAGCGTCCCGCAGTCGATCGCGCCCTGGTCGGTGACGACGGCCCGGACGGTTCCCGACGCCGCGATGTCGAGTCCGGTGACCTCCACGCCGGCCCTGATCTGGACGCCTTCGGCCCGTGCCGCGGCGGCCAGCCCGCGCAACGACGTGCGGTTGTTCGCGAAGCCGCCCCGCTTCTCGTGCAGCAGGCAGGTAACTCCCTCGGCCTGCCAGTCGGGGAACAGCGCTCGCATGTAGTCCCGGCACGCCGGCTCCCCCTCGACGTAGGTCGACTCGTATCCGATCGCCTGCTGCTCGGCGTGGATCTGGCGCACGTCCGCGCGCATGGCCTCCGGGCCGAGCTGCAGGTAACCGACGGGGTGGTAGCCGAGCGCTGCGGCGCCGGCCCCCGCGTCGGACTCCCAGATCTCCACGGAGTGCGCCATCAGCCGGCGCATCGCGGGCTGGAAGTAGTTGTTGCGCACGATCCCGCAGGCGATGCCGGAGGCGCCGGCGCCGACACCGGTCTTGTCGAGCACCATGACGTCGCTGCCGCTGCCGCCGCCGCTCGCGCGCAGCTCGCGCGCCAGGTGCAGCGCCGTGGACAGCCCGTGTATCCCCGCGCCGATGACGACGTACGGGGTGGGCTGCGCACTCATGGCTGTCCCGGTCCTGTCCGCGCGGGGCCTCGCGATCGTCGGTGGCGGGGCCGGTGACCCCGCCAGAAACCGCAGGCGAGAGACTTCTCTTATCTAGTAGTTGCCTTGTGGGCAACACTGTTTCCATTTTCGAGGGGACGGTAGCATGGCCGAGCTGGGCGAGACAACGGAACGGCTGGTCGCCGCGGTGGAGCGAGCGGTGGCCGTGCTTGATGCGCTCGCCGACGCCCCTGACGACCTGGGCACCAACGAGATCGCCCGCCGCACCGGCATCAACGCAAGCTCGGTATCGCGGCTGCTGGCGACGCTGGCGAAGGACGAGTACGTCCGCCGGGTCCCCGGCACCGGACGCTACCGGCTAGGCCTGCGGCTGATCCAGCTCGGCAACTCCGCGCTGGCCCGAGTGGACTTCCGCGAGGTGGTTCGCCCGCACCTGGTCGCCCTGATGGAGGCCACCGGCGAGACCGCGACGCTGTCGGTACCGGGCGGCGACACGACGATGACGGTCGACTTCGTTCAGAGCCCGTCATCGGTGCGCAGCGTCGCGGAGATCGGCCGGCCCAGCATTGCGCACGCCACCGCCATCGGGAAGGTGTTCCTCGCCCACGGCGGCGCCCTCAAGGACGGTGCGCTGCACTCCTACACCGACCGCACGATCACCGATCGCCGCCAGCTGGCCCGCGACATCGCCGTGGTGCGGGAACGTGGTTGGGCGCAGGCGACGGGGGAGCGCGAGCCCGACCTCAACGCGGTGGCGGTGCCGGTGCTCGACGGCAGGGGCGACCTGATGGCCGTGCTCGGGCTGCAGGGCCCTGCATGGCGGTTCGACACCGCCGCGATGCTGGCCGCCATCGCCAGCCTGCAGGAACACGCCGCCTTGCTCTCACCCGGCCAGAGCTGAGGTGGGAGCGTCATCCCCGCTGGCTGCTAGTCTTGCCGCTATGGGGATGGTGTTCCGCCAGGGGCAACGGCGGCATCCCCGCTCGGGCGAGCGGTACTCGGCACTCGCGCTGCTCCGCCACGGTCTGACCGGCGCGGACTGGCCCAAGGTCTGGCGGCAGCACGACCTGGCGCCGAGCTACGACGCGGTCGTTATCGGCGGCGGCGTGCACGGCCTGGCCGCCGCCTACTACCTCGCCGCCAACCACGGACGCCGCAACATCGCGGTCCTGGAACGGGGCTACCTCGGTAGCGGCGGGTCGGGTCGCAACACCGCGATCATCCGGTCGAACTATCTGACCCCGGAGGGCGTCCGGTTCTACGACCGGTCGCTCAAGCTCTACGAGACGCTCGCCGCGGACCTGAACTTCAACGTGATGTTCTCCCAACGCGGCCACCTGACCCTGGCGCACTCCGACTCCGCGCTGCGGACCATGCGCTGGCGCGCCGAGGTCAACAAGCTCGAAGGCGTCGACTCGCGGGTCATCGGGCCGTCGGAGATCGCCGCACTGGTGCCTCGGATGGACGTCTCTGCCGGCGTCCGCTTCCCGATCCTCGGCGCGCTATACCACCCGCCCGGCGGGATCATCCGGCACGACGCCGTCGTCTGGGGCTATGCAAGGGCCGCCGACGCGCTCGGCGTGCACCTGCACCAGGAGACCGAGGTCACCGGGATCGACGTAGCCGGCGGCCGGGTTCGGGGGGTGCGCACGAACCGCGGATCGATCGCCACGCCGGTCGTCGTGAACTGCACCGCGGGGTGGTCCACCCAGATCTCCGACATGGCCGGCGTCCGGCTGCCGATCACAACGTTGCCACTGCAGGCCGCCGTCACCGAGCCGGTGCGCCCGTTCCTCGACACGGTCGTCGTCTCCGGCACGTTGCACGTCTACGTCAGCCAGACCGACCGCGGCGAGCTGGTCTTCGGCGCCTCGGTAGATCCCTTCCCCTCCTACTCCCAGCGCGGCTCGCTCGAGTTCACCGAGGGCGTCGCAGCGCACGTGCTGGAGCTGATGCCCTCGCTGGCCGGCCTGCGGGTGCTGCGGCAGTGGTCCGGTTTGTGCGACATGACGCCCGACTACTCACCGGTCATGGGCGAGACGCCGGTGGAGGGCTTCTACCTCGACGTCGGCTGGGGCACCTACGGTTTCAAGGCCGGCCCGGTGGCCGGCGAGACGATGGCCGAGCTGATCGCCACCGGCAAGACACCCGAGCTCATCGCCGGCTTCGACCTGGCGCGCTTCACCGAGGGCCGGCTGGTCGGCGAGCGCGGCGCCGCGGCGGTCGGGCACTGAGGCGGCGCCATGATCCTGCTGCCCTGCCCGCACTGCGGCCCACGCGACGCCGCCGAGTTCTCCCACCACGGCGAGCCGGCGCAACGGCCGGACCCCGACGCGGTCTCGCCCGAGCAGTGGCGCTCCTACCTCTACCTGCAGCGCAACCCCGCAGGGTGGACCACCGAGACCTGGCTGCACCGGGCGGGCTGCGGGCGCTACCTGACCGTGCAGCGCAACACCTCCACCAACGAGGTGCGAGAGGTGGCCCGATGATGCGGCTCGGGGCCCAGCCGGGCGAGGTCATCGACCGCCGCATCCCGATCACGTTCACCTGGAACGGACGCCGCTACCCGGCTTACGCGGGGGACACGATCGCCTCGGCGCTCGCCGCCGCGGGGGAGCGGGTGCTGTCGCGGAGCCTGAAGTACCACCGCCCGCGCGGGCTGCTCACCGCCGACCAGCACGACCCCGGCGGCCTGGTCGAGGTCGACGGCGAGCCGAACGTCCCTGCCGCCCACCGCCGGGTCGAAGCGGGCATGGTGGTGCGGGCGCAGAACGCGTGGCCGTCGCTGCGCTTCGACGTCAAGGCCGCCAACCAGCTGGTCGGGCGCTTGCTGTCCGCGGGCTTCTACTACAAGACGTTCATCAAGCCGCAGCGGCTCTGGCCGGCCTATGAGCGGGTGCTGCGCCGCTTCTCTCCCGGCGGAAACCTGCCGGATCCGGCGGCGCGCCCTCGCGAGTACGACCAGCGCTATGTCCACCCCGACGTGCTCGTTGCCGGTGGTGGTCCGGCCGGGATGGCCGCCGCAGTGGCGGCCGCGCAGGCCGGCGCCCGGGTGCTGCTGGTCGACGAGCAGCACGAGCTCGGTGGGCACCTGCGTTGGGGTGGCGCAGACGAGTTCGCGGCATTGGCCAAGCTCCGCGCCGCCGTGATCGCCGCCGGAGTCGAGGTGATGACCGACGCGGTGGTGACCGGCCGCTACGACCACAACTGGGTCGCCGTCCTGCAGCGCGACGTGCCGCACGTCGCCGAGCGCCTCGTCAAGGCGCGGGTGAAGCAGCTCGTCGTCGCGCCCGGGCTGATCGAGCGCCCCTACGTGTTTGAGGGCAACGACCTGCCCGGCGTGTTGCTGTCCACCGCTGTGCGCCGGCTGGTCAACCTCCACGCCGTCAAGCCGGGTCACCGCGCCGTGGTGCTCACCGCGAACGCGGACGGCGACGCGGCCGTCGGGGACCTGCGCCGCGCCGGCGTGGAGATCGTGCGGGTGCTCGA
>JACDBJ010000549.1 GCA_013695005.1 Pseudonocardiales bacterium | reverse complement strand
GCGGTGGACCCAGCCCGCGCCGAGCCGGCCGAAGCCCAGCAGCCACAGACGGCGCCGCCGCCACCCGCGCGGCGGCCGCTGCTCGACCTGCAGCTGGGGAACCTCCGGATCGGCCTGCTCTAGGACGAACGAGCGACCGTCGCCGCGGCCAGCGGACCGGTGAGGAACCCGTCGAGCACCGGCGTGAAGAGCTCGATCAGTGTCTCCGGGTCGAGCGCGACCACCGGTGGTAGCTGCAGGATGTAGCGGGTCAGCGCGATCCCCAGCACCTGGGTGCTGATCAGCCCGGCCCGCATCGCGCTGTCCGGGGTGTCACCGGTCACCATCCGGACCAGGCCCAGCACCTGCTGGCCGAAGACCGTCCGCATCCGCTCCGCCGCAGCCGGGTTGGTGATCGCCGAACGAAGCAGCACCGTGATGGCCTCGTCGGCCAGCTCGCCTTCCCAGCGCTTGACGAAGTGCCTGGCAAGCAGCCCGGCGATCTCCTCGCGGGGCACGCCGGTCACGTCCGGAAGGTGCAGGTCGATGTCGACCGCCGCGCTGAACAGGCCTTCCTTGTTCTGGTAGTAGCGCATCACCATCGACGGGTCGACTCCGGCGTCCGACGCGACCGACCGGATGGTGGTCCGCTCGTACCCGTCGCTTGCGAAGCGCCGCCGCGCCGCGGCGAGGATCGCCGCCCGTGCCGGCTCGGATCGCTGCGTGAAGGCCATCACGCGATCGTATGCCAACAGCTGTTGTCAAACCACCTAGCGCGGCGTAAGTTGTTTGTCAACAAGCGTTGGCAACACCGGGATGAGGTGGTTTCGATGCGAGCGTCCGAAGGCAGCACCCTGCCGGCCAGGACGAGTGTGGTGATCGTCGGCGCGGGCCCGACCGGTCTGTCGTTGGCCTGCGCGCTGGCCACGCGCGGCATGGACTTCGTCGTGCTCGACCAGGCGGTCCAAGGCGCGAACACCTCGCGCGCGGCCGTCGTGCACGCCCGCACGCTCGAGGTGCTCGAAGACATCGGCGCAACGCAGGAGCTGCTTCGGCGTGGCGTCGTGGTGCCCCGGTTCACGATCCGGGACCGGGACCGGACGCTGCTGAGCATCAGCTTCGGCGGCCTGCCGACCACGTACCCGTACACGCTGATGGTGCCGCAGAACATCACCGAGCAGGTGTTGGAGGACCGGCTCACCGCTCTCGGCGGCTCGGTGCACCGCGGCCGCCCGGTGACCGGCGTCGACCAGGACGCCGACGGCGTGGTCGTCACGGTCGACGGCCCTGACGGGGCAACGGCCCAGATCCGTACCGACTACGCGGTCGGCTGCGACGGCATGCACAGCGTCGTGCGCGAGCGCACCGGGATCGGCTTCGTCGGCGGGCGCTACGCGCAGTCGTTCGTGCTGGCCGACGTGCACATGGACTGGCCGCTGTCCCGCGAGGAGGTCCAGCTGTTCTTCTCCCCGGGTGGCCTCGTGGTGGTCGCTCCGCTGCCCGAGGACCGGTACCGGATCGTGGCGACGCTGGACGAGGCGCCGGAGCAGCCCCAGATCGAAGACGTGCAGGCGTTGCTCGACGCCCGCGGCCCAATCGCGCAGCCGGCGAAGGTCCGCGAGCTGGTCTGGAGCTCGCGTTTCTCGGTGCACCACCGGCTGGCGGAGACCTATCGCCGCGGCCGGGTGCTCCTAGCAGGGGACGCGGCGCACGTACACAGCCCGGCCGGCGGCCAGGGCATGAACATCGGCATCCAGGACGCGATCACCCTGGCAGGCGTGCTCACAGACGTGCTGGGCGGCCGTGCCGACCCGGCGCACCTGGACAGCTACGAGGCGACGCGCCGACCGGTCGCTCTCGATGTCGTGTCCACGACCCACCGGATCACCCGGGCCGCCACTGCCCGCCACCCGGTGGCAAGGGCGATGCGAAACACCCTGCTCGGTGTGGTCGGGCGGCTGCCAGCGGCGCAGCGCAAGCTCGCGATGAACCTGTCCGAGCTGGCCACCGATCCGAACAGGTAAACGTTCACCCTCTTCGGTATCGACGCGGGTGTCGAGCAGTCGTAGCGTCGGGGCGGCAATCGAGCGTCCAGTGGAATCCGTTGTCCGAAGAGGGAGCTCACGATGTTCGTGCAGGTGATTCAGGGACAGGTGTCCGACCCCGAGCAGGCACACGCCGCTCTCGAACGGTGGGCCACGGAGGTGGCGCCTGGCGCCTCGGGCTGGCTGGGCTCGACCGCCGGGGTGACCGGCGACGGCCAGTTCCTCGCGGTGGCCAGATTCGACTCCGAACAGGCCGCCCGTACCAACCAGGACCGGCCCGAGCAGGACCGCTGGTGGGCCGAGACGTCGAAACTGTTCGACGGCGAGCCCACCTTCCACGACAGCGACGACGTCGTGGTCGACACCCAGGGCGATCCTGACCAGGCCGGCTTCGTGCAGATCATGCAGGGCCGCGGCAGCGACCCGGATCGCGCGCGGGAGCTGATGACCGACGACTCGTTCGACTGGGCCGGGTTCCGGCCCGACATGCTCGGCAGCGTCGCGGCAATGTACGACGCCGGCGCGTACACCATGGTCCTGTACTTCACCTCGGAAGCCGAGGCGCGCGAGGGCGAGCAGAAGGACCCGCCGCCCGAGGTGCAGGCCCAGATGGAGGAGATGAACAAGCTGAGCGTCGGCGAGACCCAGTTCTTCGACCTGCGGCAGCCGTGGATCTACGCCCCGAAGTAGCCCGCTAGCCTGTCCGGCATGCTGGCCACCGCCACACTCGTCGCTGCCACGGTGGCGATGGGCCTGTTCGCGGGGCTCTTATGGAGCTTCGCCGTGGCGGTCATGCCAGGGCTGCGACAGGCGCGATCGGACGTTCGTCGAGGCGATGCAG
>JACDBJ010000548.1 GCA_013695005.1 Pseudonocardiales bacterium | reverse complement strand
GGCCTGGTGGATCTCGGGGCGGAGCCGGCCTCGGTCGGGGACCGTGAGCCCGTTGGCGCGTGCCCAGGCCCGAACCTCGGCCGTCGCTGGTGCCGGCGCTGATGGCGCTGCCGCGTTGTCCTCGGCGAGTCCGATTCGAGCCAGAGCCGGCCGCTCAAGCTCGGCCCAGCTGTGCGCGGCGGCGAGGTAGCGGTAGGTCCATTCCTCGGCCAGCTTGCGATTCTCGCAGAACACCAGCGGAATCGTGGGCCAGCGAACCTGCAGCTCGGCCAGGCCGTCGGCCACCTGCGCGTGGCGGACCCGGTCGAGGGTGAAGATCTGGGAGTAGCGGTCCTCGACGACCACCGCCGCGCGCGGCAGCGTGGCGAGCTCACCGAGCGCGTAGCGCAGCCGGCCGCTTGTGAGGCTGGAGACCAGGTCCGGCAGCGACTTGCGCTCGACGGCGGCGACGAGCCGTCCCCCGGAGGTGATCGCGTAGTCGCCGCACGCCAGCCCGCGGCGCACGGTACGAACCTGCTGGCCAGCGAACTGGTAGGCGTAGCGCTCGTGAGCGTCGACCACGATCTCCAGCTCCACGATCCCGGCGGCGCGCGCCCCCGGCAGCCGCACGTCGGGGCGCGCCTGCTTGCGGGTGCGCGGTGACTGCCAGAAGACCATCTCCCGGCCACGCGCGGTGGTGAACACGATTTGCGACCGGTGCTCACGGCCACGGTCGGCGACGACGTCGATCGCTGCGCCGCGCCGGGCGCAGGCCCGCAACGGCACCCGCTCGACGATGTCGGGCTGTTGTGGCCACTCGGTCGTCGGCACCGGGTGGCAGTACAGCGCGCTGGTTCGCGGCCAGGTGCCCTTGGTGCGGAACACCAGACCGTCCCCGAGGGGTAGCCACAGCAAGTACGGCAGCGTGCTGTCCGGGTCAGGGTTGCGGGCGATCAGCAGCTCCACGCGGCCGATTCTGCCCGCCCAGAACATCGGTGTCGGGGCCGACCAGATGCCGGACGTGCGGAAGGGCTGTGTTTCGCGGCTCGGTGTCGTGAGGGAAACCGGTAAAATAAGAGGGGCCGGCGAACCGCGAACTCGCGGGTGGTACTCGCCGGCCCCGCTCCGCGCGAGCAGAGCAGGATCAGGATACGACAGGAACGAGGCGGCGGATGGCTCAGATGGCGGGGTCATGATCCGTCGGGGACGTCCGGTGCTGGACCTGTGCGGGCTCGCCACGGTCCACGGTGTCACCGCACGCGCCGCACGGAGCCGTCGCGTGTGGTGCATCGAAGGCCATCCGCCGCCGGTTCAGCGGGCTGCTGGGCCGTGGCCGCTGTTGTGGGACTCGAAGCAGGTCGAGACCTTCGTGGCTGGCCGGCAGTGGCGCCCGCTGCCCGTTGAGCCGCATCCCGCCGACCTCCTGAACAGCCGGGAGGCTGCGCACTACGTCGGGCAGAGTTCAGCCACGTGGGACTCCAACGAGCACCTCGGCTATGTGCCGCTGGCTGATCAAGTTGTGCACGGCATGAAGGTGTGGAAGCGCAGCACCCTCGATTCCTTCCGTGCCGGCGCTCGGCCACGAGCACCAGGGCGACCGGGTCGCCGGGCGAGGGACGCCGAATCCGGACGTACCGACGCTCAGGACCGGGTCCTACAGGCTGTCCACGCGGCTCATGAGTCCGGCGAAGGTGATCTGACGCTCCGGGAGCTAGCTCTCCGCGCGGGGGTGAGCAAGCCGACCGCGCATCGCTACCGGCCCCACGCCCGCGGCTCGAAGCCTGAACTGGGGCCGTGATCTGGCCGCGAGGGCACCCGACCGAGCAGTGGCCATCAACCCGGCCGGGAGCCCTGCGTGCTGGCCCCACCCGGGGGAGGAGCGGGGTAGCGAGGATCAGTGTGCCCGGCCGCGTGGTCGGGCGTGATCGGTTTCGCACAAGTCGCCGGTCGACTGGCGATGAGCCAGCCGACAGCCTCGCTCGATCCGGTCAGGACGTGAACAGGCTGGCTTGTGCGATCCAGCCGGCCAGCCTGTCGAGGTTGGTGTCCGGCCCGTAGGTGAGGTAGGTGC
>JACDBJ010000505.1 GCA_013695005.1 Pseudonocardiales bacterium | reverse complement strand
AACCAGCACCAGGACCGCGACCAGAACGACGATCAGGATCGTCTCCACCCGACCATCCTGTCAGCCGCGTGCGCCCGCGGACGCCGGGCCAGCAACGAGCAGCGCCGGCCCGGCGTCGTCGAGCGCGGAACTCAGCCCGCGAAGGTCAGGCCGACGATCGTCGACCTGCCGAGCGGAGCGATGGGCGTGGCCTTACCGGTCTTCAGGTCGACCCTGGCGAGGAACTGCACGCCGCGGATGGAGACCGACGCCACCGCACGGCCGGACGAGCCGCTGATGTCGAAGCCGTTCACCGCGTCGACGTTGAGCCCGAGCCGACCCACGCTGAACAGTTGGCCGGTGTTGGGCGAGACCGCGGGTGTGACGCCCTGAGCCGTCCCTTGGGTGACGAGCACGTCGCGCGCGGTGTCGATGTCGTACAGCGTGGTCGCCGTCGCCCCGGCGGCGCTGTTGGTGTACCCGGCCGCGCTCACCGCGGGCCTCTTACCAGCGTTGCGGTCGGTGGGGGCGTAGGCCAGAGCACCGTCGGTCCCTGCGACCGCGCCGTTGTCCGGGTTGAGCCGCAGGTTCTGGCCGGACGAGGTGACGACCCGGATCCGGTCCATGGTCGGGTTGAAGTCGAAGCCGATGGCCCGGCCGTTCAACGCGATCGGCGTACCGACAGCCATCGCCTTGCCCGTGCCGGCGTCGACGGTGTAGAGCTGGCCGGCCGCGCCGAGCGCGTACAGCATCCCGTTGGCGGGACGCCGGTCCAGCCCGATGAGGCGGTCGCCCTTGGCCAGGCCGGTGACCTTCACCTTGGCCTTCACCAGCACCAGGATCGCTCCGTTGCGACGCTCCAGGGTGCCGCCGGTGGTCAGGACGAACAGGTTGATGCGGGCGGTCTACGCCGAGCACGGCGCGGAGCTCTACCGTTCGCCCTGCGCCGCCTCGCCGACGACGGGCTTGCGCAGGACACGGTTCAGGAGGTCTTCGTCCGTGCCTGGCGGGCGGCTGACCGGTTCGACCCGCAGCTGGCGAGCCTGCGCGGTTGGCTGTTCGCCATCGCCCGCAACGTCGTCATCGACCTGGCCCGCAGAAGGACCGCCCGGCCGGGACTCGCCTGGCAGGACCCGATACCCGAGCAGGGGCCGTCAACGGATGCGTTCGACGACGCGGTGATCGCGAGCTGGATGATCACCGATGCGCTGCGGCGGATCTCCCCACAACAGCGCGAGGCGCTGGTGGAGACCTACCTGCGCGGACGTCGATACGCCGAGGTCGCCGTCGGCCTCGGCGTTCCGGTCGGCACGTTGCGCAGCAGGGTGTTCTACGGGCTCAAGGCGCTACGCCTGGTGCTCGACGAGATGGGAGTGGAGCCGTGAGACCGGAGAACCACCGCGCGGTCCGCGAGCAGCTCGGAGCGTTCGCGCTGGGCCAGCTGGACGCCGCCGAGCGCGTCGCCGTGCAGGCCCACCTCGACGGATGCCCGTCATGCCGCGCTGAGCTGAACTCGATCGCGCCGCTCGCCGCGCCGCTACGCAGCGTTCGACCGGAGCGCATCGACGACGTGCCCGCCCTCCCACCGGGTCTCGGGGAGGCCGTGATGTCCAGAATCCGCGCCGAGGCGGGTGGCGGGCAGCCGACCGTGACTCCCGCACCGCCAGACCGCGCCCCTTGGCGATCCGGCCGCCGGCTTCAGTTCGCCGCGGCGGCGGCGGTCATTGCCATCGCGGCCGGTGGGATCGGGTTCGGGGTGGGCGCGCAGGGTTCGAGCAGCGCACCTGCTCCGCTGGAAGCGGTCGCCGTCCGATCCGCCTCGCCGACGGTGCAGGCCGTCGCCGACGTCGTGCCCCACACCTGGGGGGTGGAGATCAAGTTGGAGGCGACCGGGTTCGCCCCGGGACGCGTCTACCGCGTGAGCGTGACCGACGACCAGGGTCGGACGGTCGGAGCAGGCGAGTTCGTCGGCACCGGCGCCGAGCAGATGCGCTGCAACCTGAACTCGTCGGTGCTGCGCGCTGCCGCGGCGGGGTTCCAGGTCACCGATCCAGACGGCCAGGTCGTGGTGTCCGCCGCGCTGTAGGGGCGTCAGCTCGCGTGTTCTGCCGCCCGGTCGCGCATCCGCTGCGAGACCACGGCCGTGATGCCGTCGCCGGCCATGCTCACGCCGTAGAGCGCGTCGGCGACCTCCATCGTCGGCTTCTGGTGCGTCACGATGATCAGCTGCGAGCTCTGTCGCAGCTCGTCGAGCAAGCCGATGAGCCGGCGCAGGTTGACGTCGTCCAGCGCGGCCTCGACCTCGTCGAGCACGTAGAACGGTGACGGTCGGGCCCGGAAGATCGCCACCAGCATCGCCACCGCGGTCAGCGACTTCTCCCCGCCGGAGAGCAGCGACAGCCGCTTGATCTTCTTACCCGGCGGGCGGGCCTCCACGTCGACGCCGGAGGTCAGCATGTCGTCGGGCTCGGTGAGCACGAGCCGGCCCTCGCCGCCGGGGAACAGCGTCACGAAGACCAGCTCGAACTCGCGGGCCACGTCGGCGTATGCCGCGGTGAAGACCTCGAGGATCTTGTCGTCGACCTCGCTGACCACCGTGAGCAGGTCGCGGCGAGTGGCCTTGATGTCCTCCAGCTGGGTGGCGAGGAACTTGTAGCGCTCCTCCATCGCCGCGAACTCCTCCAGCGCCAGCGGGTTCACCCTGCCGAGCATCGCGAGGTCCTTCTCGGCGAGCGCCGCGCGTCGCTGCTGGACGGCACGGTCGTAGGCGGCAGGCGCAGGCTCGGCGGACGGTTCGCCGCGCTCGATCGATGTGGCGTGCTCGGCGAGGTCCGCGGCGCTCACCGGGACCGGCAGGTGTGGCCCGTACTCGGCGACGAGGTCGTCGGCGGCCACGCCGTGGTCCTCGGTGATCCGGCTCTCCAGCTGCTCGATGCGCAGCTGCGACTGCGCGCGCGCGACCTCGTCGCGGTGCATCACGTCGGTGAGCTGGGTCAACTCGGTGGCCAGCGCGTTAACCCTGGACCGCACGCCGTCCAGCCCGCTCTGCCGCTCGGCGCGGGCGGCGGCGGCCGCGTCGCGCTCTTCCGCCGCCGCCGTGAGTGACACCGCGATCCGCTCCAGCGCCGTCTCCCCCGCCGAGCGGACGGCACCGGCCACGGCGGCGCCGCGCTCCCT
>JACDBJ010000457.1 GCA_013695005.1 Pseudonocardiales bacterium | reverse complement strand
GTCCGTGGCAACGGGTTCCCGTTGCCAGAAGAAGTATCCGCCTGTACTCGCCCTGTAGTCCAGTTCGCTGGAGAAGTAGCCAGATGACTAGGACCGTTCGGACGAGCACTCATCTGACTTGACGTATCGGCTGCGGCAAATGTTGCACCGTCTGGCTGTGATTTGGATCACACCCGGTCAGCCGTCAAGTAGCCAGACGTCGACCTCGGTGCCTTCCGGTGCGTGGGTGACGTGCTCTGGCAGCACGATAAGACAGTCGGCCCGGGCCAGCGAAGACAGCAAATGCGATGCCGGCCCACCGACCACCTGGACGATGCCGTTGACCGCGTCGAGCTGGCCCCGGCGGAACTGACGGCGCCCGGCAGGGGAGTCCAGCGGTTCCGCCAAACGGACGGGAACCGATGGTCGATCCGGGTGCGGGTGCCCGTATGCCCTGCGCAGCGCTGGGCGCAGGAAGACCTCGAAGGAAACCTGCGAGCTCACGGGGTTGCCCGGCAAGGTCACGATCGGCTGGCCCCCCATGTCGTCCAGCCGCCCGGCGCCCTGCGGTCCGCCCGGCTGCATGGCCACCCTGACGAACTCCACGCCGTGGTCGGTCAGGGCGTCCTTGACGACCTCGTATGCGCCCGCGCTCACCCCGCCGGAGGTGACGACGAGGTCCACCCCGCCGGCAACGTCGGCCAGCTCCGCGATCCGCTGCGACAGCACGCTGGTGAACGCCTCGACGTCGTCCGGGACGAACCGCAGCAGCTCGGCGCGGCCGCCGGCCTCGCGCACCGCGGCCGTCAGCATCAACCCGTTGGACTCGTAGATCTGGCCGTGCTGCAGCGGCGTGCCGGGAGCCACCAGCTCCGAGCCGGTGGACAGCACCAGCACCGAAGGCGCCCGGCGGACCGGCAGCGTCGCCGCGCCCACCGCGGCGGCCAGCCCGAGCTGTGGCGCGCCGAGGACGGTGCCGGCAGGCAGGATCCTCGCGCCCACATCGGCGTCCTCGCCTGCGAAGCGAACGTTCTCCGCCGGCAGCGGCGCGTGCCGGATCTGCACCTTCTCGGTGCCGCCGTTCGTGCGCTCCACCTGGACGACGGCGTCGGCGTGCGGGGGCATCGGCGCCCCGGTCATGATCCGGTGCGCGGTACCCGGCTCCAGCGGCGGCGCGTCGATCCGACCTGCCGGGATGTCGTGCGCCACCGGCAGCTCGACCGGCGAGGCGTCGCTCGCGCCGGCCACTTCGGCGGCCCGCACCGCGTAGCCGTCCATCGCGGAGTTGTCGAACGGCGGTAGCGGCAGCGGGGCGTGCAGGTCGCTCGCGAGCACCGCGCCCAGCGCGTCGGACAGCGGCCGCTGCTCGATCGGCGTGCGGGGCAGCAGGGCCGCCACGACGGCCTGATGTTCCTCCACGGATCGCAGGCTCGGGGGGGTCACAACCGCATCCTGCCGGTTGCTCCGCGGGCCCGCTGCGTCGTCCTGCGTGACCGAACCGCCGGAGTACTTTGGATGGCGCAGTCCGTAGCAACAGGAGGATGGCGTGGCTCAGGGCACGGTCATCCGGGCGGGATGGTCGCAGCCAGGCGGAGGCAGTTCGCAGGCTCTGAGTTTCGGCACTCGTGCGGCGTAACTCCCACTCAGCGGAAGTTCTGTCACATGAGTGGCGGCGGGGTGTGGTCGGCGGAACCCACCATGGTGGGGGCCAGCTTGCACTCGCAGGCATCGAGTGCCAAACTCGGTATTGGCACTCGGCCTGTCCGAGTGCCAGGTCGGGACGGTGAGGCCGGCGCAGGGTTGCCGGTCGTCCGTCGCGGGCACCGAGCCTGGCCACGCACGTGTCATCCCAATCGGAGGACCACCCGTAATGGCCAAAATGATCGCGTTCGACGAGGAAGCACGTCGCGCGCTCGAGCGCGGCATGAACACCCTCGCCGACGCCGTCAAGGTGACGCTCGGCCCACGCGGCCGCAACGTCGTGCTCGAGAAGAAGTGGGGCGCGCCGACCATCACCAACGACGGCGTCTCGATCGCCAAGGAGATCGAGCTCGAGGACCCGTACGAGAAGATCGGGGCCGAGCTCGTCAAGGAAGTTGCCAAGAAGACAGACGACATCGCGGGTGACGGCACCACCACCGCCACCGTGCTGGCGCAGGCGCTGGTCCGCGAGGGCCTACGTAACGTCGCAGCCGGCGCCAACCCGATGGCGCTCAAGCGGGGCATCGAGAAGGCCGTTGAGGCCGTCGCCCAGCAGCTGCTGAAGACCGCCAAGGAGGTCGAGACCAAGGAGCAGATCGCGGCTACCGCGTCCATCTCCGCGGCCGACACCCAGATCGGCGAGCTCATCGCCGAGGCGATGGACAAGGTCGGCAAGGAAGGCGTCATCACCGTCGAGGAGAGCCAGACCTTCGGGCTTGAGCTCGAGCTCACCGAGGGCATGCGCTTCGACAAGGGCTACATCTCGCCGTACTTCGTCACCGACCCGGAGCGGATGGAAGCCGAGCTCGAGGACGCCTACGTCCTGCTGGTCGCTTCCAAGATCACCACGGTGAAGGACCTGCTGCCGCTGCTGGAGAAGATCATGCAGTCCGGCAAGCCGCTGGCGATCGTCGCCGAGGACGTCGAGGGCGAGGCCCTGGCCACGCTGATCGTGAACAAGGTGCGCGGCACCTTCAAGTCGGTCGCCGTCAAGGCACCCGGCTTCGGTGACCGTCGCGAGCAGATGCTGACCGACATGGCCATCCTCACCGGTGGCGAGGTCATCAGCGAGAAGATCGGCCTCAAGCTCGAGAACGCCGACCTGTCGCTGCTCGGCAGCGCCCGCAAGGTCGTCGTCACCAAGGACGAGACAACCATCGTCGACGGTGCCGGCGACGCCGACCAGATCGCCGGCCGGGTCAACCAGATCCGGTCCGAGATCGAGCGGAGCGACTCCGACTACGACCGCGAGAAGCTGCAGGAGCGGCTGGCCAAGCTGGCTGGCGGCGTTGCCGTCATCAAGGCGGGCGCGGCGACCGAGGTCGAGCTCAAGGAGCGCAAGCACCGCATCGAGGACGCCGTTCGCAACGCGAAGGCGGCCGTCGAGGAGGGCATCGTGCCCGGCGGTGGCGTCGCACTGATCCAGGCCGCGGCCGGTCTGTTCGAAGGCCTCGGTCTCGAGGGCGACGAGGCGACCGGTGCGAACATCGTCAAGATCGCGCTGGAGGCACCGCTCAAGCAGATCGCGATCAACGCCGGCCTCGAGGGCGGCGTCGTGGCGGAGAAGGTCCGCGGCCTGCAGGCCGGCTGGGGTCTGGACGCGGCCACCGGTGAGTACAAGGACCTGATCAAGGCCGGGATCATCGACCCGGCCAAGGTCACACGTTCGGCGCTGCAGAACGCTGCGTCGATCGCGGCTCTGTTCCTCACCACCGAGGCCGTGGTGGCCGACAGGCCCGCCAAGGACGGCGCGGCTGCCGGTATGGGCGCAACGCCTGACATGGACTTCTGAGTCCAGCTCGACAACCGGAGGGCGGCATCCAGGTGGGGATGCCGCCCTCCGGCATGTCCGGCCCACCCCCCGCGAGTTGCGCGCGCCGGACAGGCGAGTTGCGCGCCTGGGACAGGCGAGTTGCGCGCTATGGCCCGTGACGGTGGCACCATTCGGCCATGACCGAGACGCCGCGCCGCGCCCGGATGGCGCCGGTCGGCGAGCGCGCGAGCGTGACGCCGCTTGAGCTGTTCTTCGACCTGGTGTTCGTCTTCACGCTGACGCAGGTCACCGCGCTGATGGCTGCCGACCCGACGCTGCGCGGGCTGCTGCGCGGCGTGCTGGTGCTGAGCATGTTGTGGTGGTGCTGGGTCGGTTACGCCTGGCTCGGCAATGTGGTTCGGGCGGACGAGGGCATCGTCCGGCTGGTCATGTTCGCCGCGATGATCGCGATGTTCGTCGCCGCCGTGACGATCCCGGAGGCCTTCGACGATCTGCCCGGGGGGCTGCACGGACCGATCGTGTTGGCAGCGGCCTACTTTGCGGTACGGCTCATGCACCTGCTGCTGTTCCTGGCCGCCAGCAAGGACGACGACGGGCTGCGCCGCCAGGTGCTGCGCTTCGCGCCGTCGATGATGGTGGGCACCGGCTTGCTGCTGGTCGCCTCGCAGTTCACCGGACCGGTCCAGACCGCGCTGTGGGCGGCCGCGCTGCTGGGCGACTACGTCGGCACGCTGCTGGCCGGTGCGAGTGGCTGGCGGCTGCGCTCGCCTAGTCACTTCGCTGAACGGCACGGTCTGGTGATCATCGTGGCGCTTGGCGAGTCGATCGTGTCGATCGGCATCGGCGTCACCGCGCTGCCGATCTCCTGGCCCATCGTCGTCGCTTCCGCCCTCGGTCTGAGTGTGTGCGCTGCGCTGTGGTGGGCCTACTTCGACGTCGTGGCGCTGGTGGCGGAGCGGGTGTTGACCAAGGCCAGTGGCGAGCAACAAGCGCGGCTGGGCCGCGACTCCTACAGCTACCTGCACCTGCCGATGATCATCGGTATCGTGCTGCTCGCACTCGGGCTGAAGAAGGTGCTCGGCTATGTCGGCGGCGCCGACGGCCACACCCTGGCCGACCCGCTCTACGGCGTCCCGCTGATCGCCCTCTACGGCGGCCCCGCGCTCTATCTGCTGGCGCACGTGGCGTTCCGGCTGCGCAACGTGCACACCGTCAACCGGCAGCGGGTCATCGGTGCGCTGTTGCTGCTCGCGTTGATCCCGGTGGCCAGCCAGCTGCCGGCGCTGGCCGCGCTCGGCCTGCTCACCGCCTGCGTCTGCGGACTGATCGCCTACGAGGCGGTGCGCTTCGCGGAGGTACGCGAGAAGGTCCGCCACCAGGAAGAGATCACCACGTCCGGCGCAGATCCGCAGCTGTCGGCAGACCCGGAGCGCACCGAGCAAACCTGAGCGGTGCAGCTAGCCCAGCTGGTGAGGAGCCTTGTACGTCTGGGACTCTGGAGCGGTGTACAGCGGCGCTAGCTGCTTCAGACTGCCCTTCTCGGCCGCATCCGGCTTTGTGATGTAGACCGCGCGGGTCGCCGGAGTGCCCGGCTTGGAGAAGTCCAGCGGGGCGATCAGAGAGTCGGTCGACACTGCGCTGCTCTCGCGAAACGCCTTCTGGATGCCCGCCCTGGTCATGTCCTTGGCGTCGCAGGCCCGCTGAAGGACCTGTTCCCAGATCAGACCGTGCGCGTAGCCGGAAGGCACCCCGGCGGTTGGCGGGAGCTGCGGGAAGGCCTCGGTGAACTTGCGCGCGACCTCCTTGGCGAGGGGCACGTCCGACGAGTAGGTCGCGCTGCTGCCGGCCAGCCACAGCCGGTTCAGCCCGACTGCGGCCGGTCCGTTCAGCAGGGCCGGGTCGAAGCTCGGACTGTTGCCGAGCAGCGGCACGTTCAACCCGGTCGACTTGTTGACGAGGACGGCCGAGCCGGTCTGCGCCGGCGACGTGGTCAGGATGATCGCCTTGACCTTGTCGCGGCGGTAGGTGGTCACGATGCCCGTCATGTCCACATCGGTCGCCGCGATCTTCACCGGCTGAAGTTGGAGGTTGTGAATCTGGGCGTAGTGGTTCGCGCCCAGCAGGCTGTTGTCGCCGTAGTCGCTACCGATGTAGATGTGGCCGACGGCGTCGCCGTTCTTGATCAGCCCTTGCTGCTGGAGGTAGGACAGACCATTGATCAGCTCCAGGTCGTAGGTGGCGCCGGGAATGATCTGAAAGGGGTTGTTCAGGATGAACGACGACCAGGACAGGGACAACGCGGTGACCGCGTCCTCCTTCATGTTCTCCGCCAGGGCGCCGTTCACCGGCGAGCCGAGGATATGTAGGTAGCCGAGCACCCGCCGCTCCTGCGCGGCGTAGATGCTGTTCGCGATCTCGGCACGGTAGCTGGCGTCGCCGATCTCCAGCTTGATCTGGCGCCCGCACACTCCGCCGCGGGCATTGACGTCGGCCGCCCACAGCTCATTGCCCTTCACGAGGCCCTGGCCGATGTTCTTGAACGGGCCCGTCTCGTCACCCAACACGCCGAGGGTGATCTCGTCCGAGCTCACACCGGTGCCGGTGCTCACGCCGTCGCGCGCGCAGCTGGTGATCGTGAGCGCCGCGACCAGCGCGAGGGAGCATGCGGCGGCACGCCGCGCCAGGCCGGGCCGACTCATCGACGTTCCTCTCGCCCGGTCGCCGTTGGTACGGGTGGACGATCGCACATGCGGCGCCGCCGGCATCAGTCGACGTCGGCGAGGTCAGCGGCGTCGACGATGCGGTAGGCGTAACCCTGCTCGGCGAGGAACCGCTGGCGGTGTGCGGCGTAGTCGGTGTCGAGGGTGTCGCGCGAGACCACGGAGTAGAAGTGCGCCTGCCGGCCGTCGCCCTTGGGCCGTAGCAGCCGGCCAAGGCGCTGCGCCTCTTCCTGCCGCGAGCCGAACGTGCCGGAGACCTGCACCGCCACCGATGCCTCGGGCAGGTCGATGGAGAAGTTCGCCACCTTGCTCACGACCAGCCGGGGCAGCTCGCCACGGCGGAACGCGTCGAACAGCGCTTCACGCTCGGCGGTGCGGGTGGAGCCCTGCAGGATCGGGGCCTCGAGCGCCTCGCCGAGCTCCTCGAGCTGGTCGAGGTAGGCGCCGATCACCAGGGCGGGCTCGTCGGGGTGGCGTTCCAGCACGGCGCGGACCACGGCGAGCTTGGAGCGGGCGGTGGAGGCCAGCCGGTAGCGCTGGTCGGGCTCGGCGGTGGCATAGGCGAGCCGCTCGGCGTCGGTGAGGGTGACCCGCACCTCGACGCAGTCCGCGGGTGCGATCCAGCCCTGCGACTCGATGTCACGCCACGGTGCGTCGTAGCGCTTGGGCCCGATCAGGGAGAAGACGTCGCCCTCCCGGCCGTCCTCGCGCACCAGTGTGGCGGTCAGCCCCAGCCGGCGGCGGGACTGCAGGTCGGCGGTCATCCGGAACACCGGCGCGGGCAGCAGGTGCACCTCGTCGTAGACGATCAGGCCCCAGTTCCTGGCGTCGAAGAGCTCCAGGTGGCGGTACTCGCCCTTGGATCGGCGCGTCATCACCTGGTAGGTGGCGATCGTGACCGGCCGGATCTCCTTGCGCTCCCCGGAGTACTCGCCGATCTCCTCCTCGGTCAGCGAGGTGCGGGCGATCAGCTCACGCTTCCACTGCCGGCCGGCCACCGTACTGGTCACGAGGATCAACGTCGTGGCCTGCGCGTGCGCCATTGCGGCCGCGCCGACGAGCGTCTTGCCGGCGCCGCAAGGCAGCACGACCACGCCAGAGCCGCCCGCCCAGAAGCCGTCGGCGGCCGCGCGCTGGTAGTCGCGCAACGCCCAGTCGTCCTCCTGCAGCGAAATCGCGTGATGCTCACCGTCGACGTAGCCCGCGAGGTCCTCGGCCGGCCAGCCGATCTTGAGCAGCGCCTGCTTGAGCCGTCCACGCTCCGACGGGTGTACCAGCACGGTGTCGTCGTCGATCCGGGTGCCCAGCAGCGGGGCGATCTTGCGCTGGCGCAGCACCTCTTCGAGCACCGCGCGGTCGAGGCTGACCATGACCAGACCGTGAACCGGGTGGTTGGTCAGCTGCAGCCGCCCGTAGCGGGCCATGGTGTCCACGACGTCCACCAGCAGAGGCTGGGGCACCGCGTAACGGGAGTGCCTGATCAGGGCGTCGACGACCTGCTCTGCATCGTGGCCTGCGGCGCGCGCGTTCCACAGCGCCAGCGGCGTAACCCGGTAGGTGTGGACGTGCTCGGGCGAGCGCTCCAACTCGGCGAAGGGCGCGATGGCCGCCCTCGCCTCTGCGGCTGCTGGGTGATCCACCTCGAGCAGTAGGGTCTTGTCGGACTGGACGATCAGGGGGCCATCGCTCACCCAGCCACTTTGCCACGTCCACGAATGGCCCAGCCGCTCGTCGCGCGTTCCCGGGATAAGCGGTTGACCGGGGCGGACGCTGACTGGGGCGCAGATCGCCGCCGCAGACGGCCTTGACTTCCAGCTATACTTCGCCGGCTCAAACAAGACGGACAAAAGGCATAGCGATGGTAGCCGGTCCCCGGGATTAAGCGCCTGATCCGCGAGGCGCGTGTCGGAGGCCGCCATGACGCCGGCGGAGGGTCGAAACACCGTGTCCCGACTCGGCGCTCGAACCCCCATGACGGAACTGCACACATGCCCTTGATCAAGCTCCCCGGTGTTCCCCGCCACACTGCGACGCCCGGTCGGCCAACGCCGTCCGTGAGCAGGGAGATTGTGACGTGACCAGCAACGAACGCTCCGCCGATCGGTGGGAGCGGCTACGCCCGCGCAACTGGAGCTTGGCCTTCAAGCTCGTCGCCGTGCTCGTCGTGCCGGTGCTGTTGGCGCAAGCCCTGCTGGTGCTACGGATCGTCGAGCAGGTCAACGAGGCCGATCGGCTGGGCGGCAACGACCGCTACGTCGAGACCCAGGACCGGGTCTCCACGCTCGTCGGCCAGGCGCAGCGCGAGCGCGACGAGTCGGTCAGGTTCGTCGCTGATGGGCGTGTGGGCGACCGCTCGGCTCAGAAGACGGTGTTCGGTGCCACCGACGGCAGCGCCGAGGAGGCGCGCACCGCGATCGGCCCGGCGTCGCTCGGTGGTGCCGCGGAGGCGTACCGGTTGGCGCAGGAGGCGTTGGGCAAGCTGCCGGCGCTGCGTACCCAGGTCACCGACTCGCAGGCGCCGGTTGCCGACGTGCTCACCCAGTACTCGGCCATCGTTGCTCCGTTGATCCGTCTGGAGTCGGCGATAGGCGGCGAGCTCAGGCTCGCCGAGCCGACCAGCCTTCCCGCTGCGCTGCAGTCGCTGGGCGTCGTCGGCGAGCAGATCGCCCTGCAGCACGCCGTGATCAGTGCGGCCATCATCCGCAGGCAGATCTCTCCGCAGGAGGCCGACCTCGTCCGGGCCGCGGACGTCCGGCTGGCGTCCACCGTCGACGAGCTGAACGCGACGCTGAACGCCGACCAGCGCGCCCGGTTAGCCGGCTTCGTGTCCAGCCCGGACAACACCAAGCGTGAGCAGCTCAAGAACGCGGTCCTGAGCCGGGCGGCCTCGACGCCGACCGACTCCAACACGACGACGCGAACGCCGGCCCCGCTGCCACCGCTCGCCGAGTGGGATGCCGCCCACGAGGGCGTGCTCACCGCGCTCGAAGGAGCCGAGGAGGGCGCGCGGACCGACCTGCGGACGCTGAGCGCAGCGCAGCAGGAGAACGCCAAGAACCTGGCCGGCATCTACTCGGTCATCCTGTTGCTCGCCACCGTGCTGGGCACCACGCTGCTGGTTCTCGTCTGGCGCACGCTGCTCAAGTCGCTGCGCACGCTGCGCGGCACCGCGCTGGACGTGGCGCAGCGCAAGCTGCCGCAGGCGCTGCAGAGCATGCGCGAGGGCGAGGTACCGGAGATCTCCGTCGAGCCGGTGCCGGTCACCACCAGCGAGGAGATCGGCCAGGTGGCCCGCGCCTTCGACGCGGTGCACAGCCAGGCCGTTCGGCTGGCTGCCGAGCAGGCCACCCTGCAGGCCGGTGTCAGCTCGATGTTCGTCAACCTCTCGCGGCGCAGCCAGGGCCTGGTCGAGCGCCAGCTGCAGCTCATCGAGCAGCTGGAGAGCAACGAGCAGGATCCCGACCAGCTCGCCAACCTGTTCCAGCTCGACCACCTCGCCACCCGTATGCGGCGCAACAGCGAGAGCCTGCTGGTGCTCGCCGGCAGCGAGGCCAACCGGCGTGCCGGCCAGCCGGTGCCGGTGATCGACGTGCTGCGCGCGGCGGTCTCCGAGGTGGAGCAGTACCAGCGGATCGTCGTGCAGCCGCCGCCGCGGGTGAAGATCCTCGGCCGCACCGCCGCCGACCTCGTCCACCTGCTCGCCGAGCTGCTGGACAACGCCACCAACTTCTCCGCCCCCGACACCCAGGTGGTGATGAGCAGCACCCGGACCGAGGACGGCTCGGTGCTGATCGAGATCGCCGACCGGGGCGTCGGCATGGCGCCCAACGAGATGGCTGAGGCCAACGACCGGCTCAGCGGGCCGACGACGGTCGACGTGTCCGCCTCCCGGCGGATGGGGCTGTTCGTGGTCGGCCGGCTGGCCTCGCGGCACGGCATCGGCGTGCGTCTCGGTGGGCCGCCCACAGGTACCGCCGCAGCCGGCGTCACGGCGTCGGTGAGCGTGCCCAGCTACCTGGTGCCGGTCGTGGAGGGCGCCGGTACCGCCATCGGGGACGGCGCGCGGGTCGGTGCCGGTGCGCCGGTGCCGCAGGAGCAGATGGCGGGCAACGGCGCGAGCATGCCGGGATCGCTGCAGGCCCTCGTGGCCAGCGGCAACAGCCGGCCGGGTCCCAACGGCGTGGCGAACGGCCACGGCGCACCGGTGCGTCCCGACCTGCCTCCGCAACGAGCCCCGATGGATCGCCCGCTTGCCCCACCGCGACTCGGCCCACCGCTGGCGCCACCGAACTCGTCGCCGCAAGGCCTGCCTCAAGGGCTGCCACCGGGCCTCCCGCAGGGGATGCCGCAGAACCCCGACCCGGGCCGCGCTCCGACCGGAAGCGGCCAGTGGAACGGGCCGGCTGTCCCGGCGGCGCCGATGGCGGGCCGCGCGACCGAGACCGCCCCGCCACGGCAGGACAGGTCACGCCCAGAGCAGAACCCGACGGGCGAGCGGCCGATGTACGGCGGACCGCCACCCGGCGGGCCGGGCGATCAAGGCATGCGTTCCGCGCAGGAGACAGCAGCGCCGCCGATGCAGCACCCGCAGCACCCCGGCTCGCCGCCGCGCACCATGCCGCCCGGTGGTGGCACGCTGTTCGCCCCGAGCGTGCCGGCGATGGCCGAGCCACCCGCCGCCGCTGCTCCTTCACCGGCGCCTGCGCAGGCCCCGTCCACCCCGCCGCCTCCCCCACCGCCGCCTCCCC
>JACDBJ010000452.1 GCA_013695005.1 Pseudonocardiales bacterium | reverse complement strand
GCCCGAGCCCGAGCCCGAGTCCGAGTTGATCGCCCAGCAGGCACCGGCACCAGCGCAGCCCGTGGCGGCGCCGCTGCCCACCAGGCAGCCCGCGGCGGCACTGCAGTCGCAGCTCCAGCAGGCACCTGAACGCGCCGTGCCCGAGCCGGTGGCCGAGGCGCCGTCGTCGTTGGAGTTCGCCAGCGCGGCCGACGCCGGCTGGCAGGCAGCGCAGGCGCTGGACTCTGGCGCAAAGGACGAGCCGGAGGAGCTCACCGCGGCGGGTCTGCCCAAGCGCAAGCCGCGGGCCCGGCTCATTCCCGGCTCTGCGTCGGCGGCAGCGGCGCCGACACAGGCAGGTGCACCACCCAGGACGGCAGACGCCGTGCGTGGGCGTTTGGCCAGCTATCAGGAGGGGGTCCGCCAAGGCCGCGAGCAGCGGCTTCGTCGCGGGCCAGACCACGCCGGAGCGACCACCGGCGGCCGGCCGTCCGAAGGACATGACGAGGAGAACAGGTGACCGCGGCCCAGGCTCAACCCAACCGGTTTGGATGGTTGGTGACGAATTTCGCTGAGAGGGTGCCTGGGGTGGCACACGCGGTGGTTGTCTCAGCGGACGGATTGCTGTTGACGAGCTCGGCACGGCTGCCGCGCGACCGGGCTGACCAGCTCGCGGCCGTCGCCTCAGGCATGATCAGCCTGACGCAAGGTGCCGCCCGCTGCTTCGAGGCCGGTGGCGTGGTGCAGACCGTGGTGGAGATGGAACGGGGCATCGTCCTGCTGATGTCGATCAGCGACGGATCATGCCTCGCGGTGCTCGCCTCGCCGAGTTGTGACATCGGCCTGATCGGGTACGAGATGACGTTGCTGGTCGACCGCGTTGGCCAGATCCTCACGCCGGAGCTGCGCGCCGAGCTGCAGGGCTCGTTGGGGCGTTGAGTGGGCAGGTGATGTCAGGTGTCGAACGGTTCTGAGCGCGAGCACCCAGGGGTGCCGGAGCCGACCTTCGCCGACGTCATGAACGGCTTCAGCTTCGACAGCGGTAGCCGGTCGAGGAAGCGGCGCTGGGGCAAGCGCGACGGGAGCAGCCCGCAGCAGGCCCCGGCGGCTCCGGCGCCACCGCCACAACCGCCGCCGCCGGACTCCTTCACCGGACCGATGGCGCTGCACTCCCCGGACACCGGCCCTCCGATGGAGTCCATGGCGGCCTCCGTGCGCCCGTACACTTGGACGCGAGGCCGCACCAAGTCCGGCTACTACCTCGCGATCGAGACGCTCGTCTCGACCAGCCCACGGGCCAGGGAGCGGCTGGCGCTCGCCCAGGTCGAACACCGGGCGGTCGCCGAGCTGTGCGAGCAGACCCGATCGGTGGCCGAGGTGGCGGCGTTGCTGCCGGTGCCGCTCGGGGTCGCGAGGGTCCTGCTCGGTGATATGGCAGGGCTCGGCCTTGTCGTCGTTCACCAGACCACCGGTGCCGATGGGGGCGCGCCGGACCTGGCTTTGATGGAAAGGGTTCTTAGTGGACTCCGCCGGCTTTAGCTCCGCCTCCTCCACGATCGCGACCGCCGCGACGACGTCGGCGAAGATCGTGATCGCCGGTGGCTTCGGCGTGGGCAAGACGACCTTCGTCGGCTCGGTGTCGGAGATCGTGCCGCTGACGACCGAGGCCGTCATGACCGAGGCCAGCGCCGGGGTCGACGACCTCAACGCGACGCCGAACAAGACGACGACCACGGTCGCCATGGACTTCGGGCGGGTGTCGCTGGACGCCGACCTGATCCTCTACCTGTTCGGCACGCCCGGTCAGCAGCGTTTCTGGTTCATGTGGGACGACCTGGTGCGCGGCGCGATCGGCGCGGTCGTCCTCGTCGACACCCGCCGCCTTGCCGACTGCTTCGCTGCCGTCGACTTCTTCGAGGATCGTGGGCTGCCTTACATCGTGGCGCTGAACTGCTTCGACGGCGTGCTGGCCCACCGGATCGACGACGTGCGAGAGGCCATGTCGATCGACATGCGCGTCCCGGTGACGACCGTGGACGCCCGCGAGCGGGACTCCACCAAGCAGAGCCTCATCGCGTTGGTGGAGCACGCCATGCGGCACTGGGCCGCGGCCGCCGCCGACGCGCGCTGAGCCGCTCTGCGCACTCCCACGCACCACGCATGCGTGGCACGCAGCTCGCGCGCTGAATGTGGTCCTCGCACGTTCCAGGGACCGTGTGAGGACCACAAACGGTGCGCGGATTGGCGTTGCGAACGCCGCGCCGGGGCTAGTCCTGGACGACGGCGGCCGAGGTGATCCGGTGCAGCAGGAACCGGCGTAGGCCGCCCTGCGCAGGGTCATAGCCCTCCAGCACCCCGCCGCCGACGCTCACCGGCTCCACGATGCGTTCGGTGGCCAGCCCGCTCGCGTCGATGTAGCCGATCCAGACGCTGCGCTGGTGCTGCGCCGCGCCCTGCAGCAGGGCCAGAGTCGCGCTCGTGCCGTTGCGGGCGCCGCCGAGCCCCACCGCCGCAC
>JACDBJ010000451.1 GCA_013695005.1 Pseudonocardiales bacterium | reverse complement strand
CCTGCCGACAAGGCCACGGCCTTACGCGCCGGCATCACCGCCGGCGCCCGCCTCTGGCAGGCCGAAGCACCGGTCCTGCGGGCCATCGTCGAGAACTGGCGGACCGAGCCCCGGCTCACCGACCTCTGGCTGGACCAGATCCAGAGCTTCACCGACGTCACCGTTGCGCAGATCACTGCCGATCCCGATGCAACCGAGACCCTCGCCGGCCGCGACATCGCCGCCGTGGCCAGCTCACTCACCTGGCTCGGCGAGCAGCTGTACTACCTCGCCGCCGCCGGCACGCCTCCGTTCGACAATGAGGACGTCCTCATCGACACCCTCCTGCACATCTGGACCTCGTCCCTGTACGGCAAGCCCTCCGGAAGCTTCGGCCACAGTCGATGACTCAACCCGGCGGTCTCGCTCACCGACCGGAGCGCAGCCGGACATGCTGCTCGCGGAGCCGGCCGATGTCGAGCAGTTCAGTGACGATCCGCTGTGGTTTCCTCTGGACTGGCTAGCGTGCGGTCATGACGACGGGATGGGTAGGGCAGTGTCAGATCAACCAGCGGCTCCGGGCAAGCCTGTTCGTCCTGCGCCAGGCCGGAAGCGGTGGACCTCCTTTGTCGCCGACGTCGGCACCGCGGGGACGGTCGTTCGGGGGCTTCACGAGCAGGCCAACCCGAACCACCGGCTACGCGTCGAGCACGACGCCCACACCTTGCTCATCCACCTCAGCGACGAAGACGGCGGCGGGTGGACCACCTTCGCCGTTGATCGACAGACTCGCCAGTGGGCGGTGACCCAAGACACCCGGCAGAGCGACACCGCTCGCAGCGCCTACGACAGCCTCTACGAACGGTGATCGCACAAGCCATTCCGCGGGCTCGGTCGGAGTCCACGGTTGGGAGGGCAGCGCCATATGAGCGGTGAGTGGTCGGGGCTGTACGCGGTGGGGCGGACGGCACTGTGGACCGCGGCGGCCCGGGCCGCGGAGACGGAGCGGGCCGACCGGTTGTTCACTGACGAGTTCGCCGCCGGGCTGGCCGGCCCGGCGGGCTTCGCCCTGATGGAGCACTTCGAACAGTTCACCCGGGGGCCGCAACCCGGTGCTGCCGCTGCGTACCCGGTTCTACGACGACGTGATCGCTACGCACGTCCGCGACGGGCCGGTGCGGCAGGTGGTGTTGGTGGCCGCCGGCCTGGACGCGCGGGCGTTCCGGCTGAGCTGGCCGGGCGACACCACGGTCTTCGAGATCGACCAGCCGGAGCTGTTGGCCGACAAGGACGCCGCCCTGGCCCAGGTCCGCGCCCAACCGGCGTGTGACCGCCGCGTGGTGGGCGCCGATCTCACCGGCGACTGGATCGGTGACCTGGTCTCGGCCGGCTACACCCAACAGCACCCCTGTCTGTGGATCGCGGAGGGGTTGCTGTCCTACCTGCCTGGGGCCGCCGTGGCGGAGCTGCTGCGCACCACGGCCCGCCACAGCGCTTCGGGAAGCCGACTCGCCACCGACTTCATCGGTGAGACGTTCCTGAGCAGTCCGGCGATGGCGGCCCAACGAGCTGCAGTCGCCGAGATCAATGCGCCATGGCTGTACGGCTGCGATCAGCCCGAGCAGCTGTTCACCAGCTGCGGCTGGCTGCCCGAACGCGTCCTGCAACCCGGTGAGCCCGGCGCAGACTTCCGCCCGCTTCCCTTCCCCACCGTCCCGCGGGACGTCGAGGCTCCGGGCCTGCCCCGACTGTTCTTCACCATCGCTGTCAAGCCTTGACGGCGTGGCGCTCTCCGCCGTAGTCCAACGGCGGGCAATTCGAGCAGTTCATCGGGGGCCGACGGCGCCGGTTCGGCGTTCGACCAGGCTGACTAGCGCCACCAGCCCGAGGACCAGGCCCGCCATCAGCTGTCCCAAAGCGGTCAGCCCACCCGCTGGGTCCGCGGCGCTCAGTGCGGTGCCGGCAGCGGTGTTGCCCGCCATGTACAAGCCCCAGGAGAACATCGCTGAGCTGCCCACCCACGCCGCGGCGACCGCGGTCCACAAGGGCATGGCCAACGGTCGGCGGTGCACGAGCGCCAGCGCCCCGGCCGCTCCGACCAGCGCCAGCAGCGCGTGCAACGACTCGACGAGCGCTCCGTCCAGGCCGGCAGCTCCGGCCGCTCGGGCGGCCTGTGAGATCGCCACAAGTACCGCGAGGCCCGCGGCGCCGGCGGCGAACACCCGCAGCACCTGCTGAGTTGCCGGGCGCGGCGCCACCGCGTCGAGGGGGCCGCGGAGTGTGTCGGCCCAGCGCTGCCTCGTGTAGAGCACGAACGCGACACCGAGTGCAGCGCCCTGCCAGCCGAAGCCGCCGTAGACCAACGGTTGCACCCACGGTTCCAGCGGGCTGCTCCCACCGGGGGACGGTGACGACAGCAGCAGTGCCGGCAGGCCGAGCGC
The DNA here is from genome assembly GCA_013695005.1 of Pseudonocardiales bacterium. Lineage (GTDB taxonomy): Bacteria > Actinomycetota > Actinomycetes > Mycobacteriales > Pseudonocardiaceae > Pseudonocardia. The sequence continues at coordinate 885 of JACDBJ010000451.1, read as the reverse complement.
GATCGGCACCAGGAATCCGGTGCCCACCCACATCGGCACCAGCACCAGCCACGCCGGCAGCCGCAGCCCCCACCGCAGCGTGAGCGCCAGCGCGAGCAGGATCGCCACCGCGTCCAGCCCGAAGGTGATCGCGTTCAGCACGATCCACTCGGGGCCGCTGAGCTGGGCGGGGTCGCTGATTCCGATCAGGCCGCCGGACAACCAGTGGGCCTTGAGCGTCAGGTATGGCAGCGTGCCGGCGATCGCGGCGAATCCGGCGACGAGGCGGATGGTCGGGATGCGGCTGGACGAGGGATGGTTCAGCACATCGGTCATAGGTTCACCGTGCGCCTCGATGTCCGCTGTCGGATCCCGCGCGGGTGGGATCTCGCTCCCTCGCTGGAGGGAACCCGGGCTGACCGGTGCTCTGCGACGATGGACGGCGTGCGGCAGCTCCTGCGCCCGCTAGTCAGCGGGCTGACCTACCAGCGGTGGGTGCACCTGCTGCTCGGCGGCGTGCTGCTGGTGCCCTACGCCGGGCTGGCTGCGCTGTTCGCGACTGCCTCCCAGACCGGAACCGACGTGCTCGGCCTGATCGTGCTCGCCGCGGTCGCGGTGGTCGGCGCGGTGCTCATCGCGCTCATCCCCGCGGTCCGGGTCCTGGAGTTGGCCGCCGCCCGTGCGCTGCTCGGCGTCGCGCTGCCTGACCCGGACCCGGAGGAGTTGCGCAGCTGGCCTGCCCGGCGGCGCAGCGCCGTTTGGTACCTGGCGAACCTACTGGTCGGTGGTCTGGCCGCGCTGGCCACGTTGACCGTGCTGCCCACGACGGTCGGGTTGGCGCAGGTGCCGTTCGTCGCGCTTCGGCCGCTCGAGCTGGGTGGGCTGCAGTGGGATGCACCCGTGGGG
>JACDBJ010000447.1 GCA_013695005.1 Pseudonocardiales bacterium | reverse complement strand
GTCCGGCATGCCGTGCCGTGGCCGTGCGGCGGGCGGTGCAGTGGCCGGCAGTGCGACGGCCGGTGACGCGAGCAGGGCCTCGAAGTTGGTGGTCGGCGGCTCGGCCTGGAACGGCTCGAACAGCGAGGGCTCGCGAACCGGCGCCTCGGCCTGCCCCGTGACATACGCGGACGGCGGTCGACGCCGCGGCGGAGCCGGCGGTCTGGGCGGGGGAGCACCAGCTGTGGTCGAGGTACCCGCACGGGGAGCCGCGAAAAACTGCGCAACCAAGGAGCAAGTCCCGACGTCGGTCCTTCCGGGCAGGAGAGCAAGCCACGGGGTCCTACGAGCCCTGGGGAGACCCGCACGACCGCGTCCGCAGCTGGGGAGCGTTCCCCATCCCGGCTTTGGCGATCGCGCGACGATAACGGGCGGTGACGCTCCGGCTCGTGGCGGGCTGTTCGTGTTGCGCCGAGCGGACCGTGGGCTACGGCCAACGGAGCGGTTGCGCGGCAGTCGCGGGGTGTTCGGCGAAGCGGAACAGCCGAGCCGCGTTTGCGGCCACGGTCTCGGCCATCTCCGCCTCGTCGACACCCCGCAGGCCGGCGAGATCGCGCACCGTCCACGGCAGGTTGTACGGCTCGTTGCGTCGCCCGCGATGCGGGTGCGGGGTCAGGAAGGGTGCGTCGGTCTCGGTCAAGATCAGCTCTGCGGGAACGATCTCGGCGGCTTCCCGCAGGTCACGGGTGTTGCGAAAGGTGACCACGCCGGCGAAGGACATGAGGTATCCGGCATCGGCGCAGCGCCGGGCCATGGCCGCGTCGCCGGAGAAACAATGCAGCACGACGTCGTCGGGGGCGCCCTCGCTCTCCAGGATCGACAGCACGTCCTCGTGCGCCTCGCGGTCGTGGATCATCAGCGGTTTGCGCAGCCGCTTGGCCAGCGCGATGTGCCAGGCGAACGCCTCGCGCTGCGCGGCAGGCGGCGAGTAGTCCCAGTAGTAGTCCAGCCCCGTCTCACCCACCGCGACCACCCGCGGAGCCCCCGCCAGCGCCTCGATCTCCGCCCGCTCGGCGTCACCGAAGGACGCGGTGCGCGTGGGGTGCAGCGCGACCGCGGCGAAGACCCGCTCGTCCCAGCTCGCCGCCCGTACCACCCAACGCGCTGCGGCGAGATCGTCCGCGACCGTCACCGCGGCCGACACTCCGACGGCGGCCGCCCGGTCCATAGCGGCGGTGACGTCCGCGGCGTCGACGCAGCCGCATGCGTCGAGGTGCGTGTGGGCGTCGACCGCCGGCGCAGCCAACGGCTCCGGCGGCGGTGGCAGCGACTTGTCGGCGTTCACCTGCGCGACGCTAGCCGCCGATCAACGGCACGGCGCCGCAGCGGTAAGCTTGTGGGGTGCGAGAGGCTTGTGTCGACGACCGTTGCTCGATGGGCCGCATGATGCGAAGCGGCCTCCTCCGCCTGTCCTGATCTGCTGACGAGCAGGCCCCGGTCGGTGGCCTCCAACCCGGGTCGCTGCCGGGGCAGAAGGGTTGACATGAGCCGGTACTTCATGACGACGTCCATTCCCTATGTGAATGGCACGCCGCACATCGGCCACGCGCTTGAGCTCGTGGAGACCGACGTGCTCGCGCGACACCTGCGGCAACGCGGGCACGAGGTCCGCGCCCAGACCGGCACCGACGACAACGCGCTGAAGAACGCGCAGGGCGCCGAGGCAGAGGGCGTCGACGTGCAGAGCTACGTCGACCGGATGGCGGCCAAGTTCGTCGAGCTGGAAGGTCCGCTGCAGCTGTCGTTCGACGACTTCATCAAGACCAGCTCCGACCCACGGCACCGGCCTGGGGCGGAGAAGCTGTGGAAGGCATGCGCGGACAACGGCGACTTCTACCGCAAGAGCTACTCCGGCCTGTACTGCATCGGCTGCGAGCAGTTCTACAACTCCGACGAGCTGATCGAGGGCCGCTGCCCCGAGCACGGCACCATCCCGGAGCTCGTCGAGGAGAACAACTGGTTCTTCCGGCTGAGCAAGTACCAGGACCAGCTCGCCAAGTTGATCTCCAGCGGCGAGCTGCGGATCGAGCCTGCCTCACGCAAGCGCGAGGTGCTCTCCTTCATCGAGGCGGGCCTCGAGGACTTCAGCGCGTCGCGCAGCATGGCCCGTGCGCGGGGCTGGGGTGTTCCGGTGCCCGGCGACCCCGACCAGGTCATGTACGTCTGGTTCGACGCGCTGAGCAACTACATCACCGCGCCGGGCTATGGCACCGACCCGGAGACGTTCGCGCACTGGTGGGACGGCGCCGACGAGCGGATCCACGTGATCGGCAAGGGCATCATCCGGTTCCACGCGGTCTACTGGCCGGCGATGCTGCTCTCGGCCGGCGTGCGGCTGCCGGACACGATCTTCGTCCACGAGTACCTCACCGCGAACGGCGCGAAGATCAGCAAGTCGGAGGGCAACGCGGAGGAGCCCGCCGACATCGTCGCGACCTGGGGCACCGACGCCGTGCGCTGGTGGATGCTGCGCGACGTCGCCCGCGCCGGCGACACCGACTACACCACCGAGCGGCTGGTCGGCCAGGCCAACGAGGACCTCGCCAACAACATCGGCAATCTCGTCAACCGCAGCGTCTCGATGGTGCACCGCTACCGCGACGGCGTGATCCCGGCGGTCGCCGACGACAACCCGGCCGCCGCCAACCTGCGCCGGGCCAGGGCGGGTGCCGCCGAGCAGATCGACGACGCCCTCGCGGCGTTCGACTTCCGCCGCGCCGTGGAGGCCGTCGTCCGCATCGGCGACGAGGGCAACCGGTACGTCGAGTCGACCACCCCATGGGTGCTGGCCAAGGCGGAGAAGAAGGACGGCGCAGCGCCCGACGCACTCGACGCGGTACTCGCCGAGCTGGTGGCAACGGCCCGCGACCTCGCCGAGCACTTGACACCATTCCTGCCGGCCGCGGCCGAGCGGATCCGGCAGCAGACCGGCGACGGGGGCGACCGCGTCACCGAGCCGGCACCGGTCTTCCCGCGCCTGGAGCTCGCTTCCGTCGACTGAGCCGGCTGCTGAGCAGCCGTGACGCCGTAACGGACATAGGCTGCGCCGGTGCGGGCATGGGTTCGTAGCTGCCCGGGCGCGGCGACCCCCGCAGCCGTGTTCCGTCGGCTGGTCGATCGGGCCCGCCGCCGCGGGCTGCCACCGCCCGCCGCGCTGATCGGTGACTGGTTCGGCGGCGGCGCGGTGCT
>JACDBJ010000429.1 GCA_013695005.1 Pseudonocardiales bacterium | reverse complement strand
CGCCTTCGAAGCCCGCACAGTCCTGAAGCCCCAGCCTCCGAAGTCGAGCGGCACCCCGAGGAATCAATCGCTCCCAGGGAGCAGACGGAGGTATCCGTCCACTGCTAGGGCTTCGTCCGGGTCCCGTGCCCACGCTCAGGGAGATCTCCCCAGTTCTGCTCACCGAAATTCCTCACCCCTGAGCATCCATCCGTAGGGGTGGGGTTCCTCTCAAGGCTGGTGGTCGCAAGACCTAGACCAGTCGGAGAGAGGAGCCCCGTCTCGATGTTGTCAGCGAAGGAAGACGTGGAGATCACATCGTTGAGGAAGCGGGGCTGGTCGATCTCGGCCATCGCCCGCCACACCGGCAGGGACCGCAAGACGGTCCGCGCCTATCTGTCCGGCGCCCGCCAGCCAAGCGTGCGGGTCAGAAGCGCACCGGAGGTGTTCGACCGGTTCGAGCCCTACGTCCGGCAACGGCTGGGCGACGACCGGCATGTGCGCGCGTCGGTGTTGTTCGCCGAGGTTGTCGCCTTGGGCTACGGCCAGGCGTATCCGACGTTCACCCGCCAGGTCCGCGACCGCGGGCTGCGGCCGCATTGCGAGCCGTGTGCCTCGTCGAACGGGCGGGCGCACGTGGACATCGATCATCCGCCGGGTGAGGAGATCCAGTGGGATTGGTTGGAGCTGCCCGTGACCCCGTGGGCCGCCAAGGCGTACGTCCTCGTTGGCGCCCTGTCGCACTCGGGCCGGTTCCGGGTGTGGTTCTCCGAAGCCGATGATCAGGCTCATCTGATCGTCGGCATCCACCAAGTCCTGCAACGTCTTGGGGGGACGACACGACGCTGGCGGGTCGATCGGATGGCCACCGTCATCACGCCGGGCACGAGCGACCTGCAGCGTTCGTTCGTGCCGGTGGCCAAGCACTACGGCGTCGCTGTTGATCCGTGCCCGCCCCGCCACGGCAACCGTAAAGGCGTCGTGGAGAAGGCGATCGACTACCTCACCCAGTCGTGGTGGCGCACCGCCCACGTCACCTCGCCGGTCGAGGCGCAGGCCGGTGTTGACCGTTGGTGTGTCGACGTCGCCGACCATCGGATGCGCCCGAACCTCACCTCGACGTCAGATCCGGGCTCCTGTGTGGCCGCTGGAGGCGATATCCACAGCCCCGATGGGATCGGGGTGCCGGCCATCGACCCCGCCGGGACGGTCACCGTCGCCGAGTTGGCCGCCACCGAGGCGTTGCTCGCCTTGCCGCCGGCGCCCTATCCGGCCGAGCTGACCGTGGTGCGCACCGTCGCCGCCAACGCGTTGGTGTCGTTGTGGGGCAACCGTTACTCGGTGCCGCCCGGCCTCGTCGGCGGCCACGTCCAAGTCCGTTGGCGCCACGGCACCGACAGCATCAGCTTGCATGTTGGCGGCGCCGTCGTCGCCGTCCACCGCCTCGCACCCCGTGGCACCCAACGCACCGTGCGGCTTCCGGAGCACACCGCGGCGTTGGAGAACGTGGTGCTCGGCGCCTTCAGCACCGCGCAGCGCTGTGCGCGCAAGGTCAACCGGCCACCATCGGACGCCGCCCTCACGTTGGCCGCTGAGCTGCTCGGCGACTCCGGCGTCGACCCCGTGATCGATCTCGAGGTGTATCGGCGCATCGTCGACGGCGAGGACACGGCGTGAGCCGCGACACCCTCTACCAGCAGGTCCGCGGACATCTCGCCTACCTCAAGCTGGCCGCCGCCGCCGAAGCGCTCCCCGCCCACCTCGACACCGCGCTCAAGGCCAAGGCCACCCACACCGAGTTCCTCGAACGGCTCCTGGCCATCGAGGTCGACGCCGTCGAAGCCCGCCGCCACGCCGGCCTGCTGCGCTTCGCCAACTTCCCGGCCCCGTGGCGGCTCACCGACTTCGACTACACCGCCCAACCCTCCGTCGACCCCGCCCTGATGCGCGACCTCGCCACCTGCCGCTACGCCGAGGACGCCACCAACGTGTTGTTCATCGGGCCGCCCGGCGTCGGCAAGACGATGCTCGCCATCGCCTTGGGCCACGCCGCTGTCGACGCCGGGCTGCGCACCTACTACACCACCGCTGCCGACCTGGCTGCCCGCTGCCGCAAAGCTGCCGTCGAAGGACGCTGGGCCACCACCATGCGCTTCTTCAACGGACCCGGCGTGCTCATCATCGACGAGCTCGGCTACCTGCCGATGCCCGCCGAAGACGCCAACGCCCTGTTCCAAGTCGTCTCCCAGCGCTACCTGCGCGGCAGCGTGATCCTGACCACCAACCGTGGCGTCGGCGGCTGGGGCGACATCTTCACCGACACCACCATCGCCGCCGCCATGCTCGACCGGCTCCTCCACCGATCCGTCGTCATCAACATCCACGGCGACAGCTACCGCATGCGCACCCACCAAGCCCGCCACCGGCGGCTCACGAACGGAGAAGCCACCTAGGATCCAACCCACCCAGGGTGAGGACTTTCACCGAGCACAACTGGGGAATTTCGGTGAGCGGCAGCAACGGCCGCTCCGGAGAATATGGGACAGCTTTCAAACCCCGGTCGACGGCAGGTGCAGCGCCGGTTGCGCGGGTCCGAGGTCGACACGGTCGTGGCCCTATACCAGGCCGGCCAGTCGCTCCGCGAACTCGCCGCGGAACTGGGCATCCATCACCGGACCGTCGCCGCGCACCTCGACCAGCGAGGGGTACCGCGGCGAGTGAACCGACGGAAGATGACCCTCAAGGGACGTCCCCGAGGCAACCAGAAGCTATGAGCGCGGCGCCACGCTCGCGGGCATCGCGACGACGTTCAGCGTCCACCCGGCAACCGTGCGACGGGAGCTGCGTCGAGCGGGTGTCAGGATGCGAACTCGATGACCCTCGGCCCGCCGTGGCGAACGGAGCGTTGACGCCCTACCGGCCACCAACCGATGAGGGCTCACGATGTGAGGGAGCGGTCGAGGCTTGGCGGAACGCCGCACCTACGTGTGCGACGCCTTCGGCCTTGGTCTGCCGCCCACCGTTGGTGACGAAGCCGGAGTTGGCGGCGATCGCGAACGTCACAGTCCCGGCGGTATGGGGCGGTGTCTCTGGACCGTTGTAAGCCCAGGGACGAGGGACGCTGAGGGTGGATCGACCGCCGCGCACCGGGGTTGGTGTGATCGACGGTCCGAGCGACCACGGTCTGTGCGGGTCAGAGCATCGAGCCCAGGTCTGAGCCGACGGTGGGGTAGGCAGTGGTCATCGACTTCAGCTGTGTGGTTGTGAGGCCGAGTTTCATGGCGAGGCCGATGAAGTTGATCAGCTCGCCGTACTCGGGGCCGAGCATGTGGGCTCCGACGATCGTGTCGTTGGACGTGTCGACAAGGATCTTCGTGGCTGCGGTTGGTTCTCCGATCCGGTAGTTCGAGTACCAGCTGCTCGTGTCGCTGTAGCGGACGTCCACGTCGATTCCGGCTGCTG
>JACDBJ010000416.1 GCA_013695005.1 Pseudonocardiales bacterium | reverse complement strand
CGTCGGCGTCGGTCTGCTTGAACCGGGCATGCTCGGCGGAGGCGAGCGTCAGGTCCGCCACCACGTGCAGCGAGTGCCCGCCGCCGGCCGCCCAGCCCGGCACCACGCAGATCACGACCTTCGGCATGAACCGGATCAGGCGCTGGCACTCCAGGATGTGCAGCCGTCCCGCGCGTGCCGGGTCGACCGTGTCGGCAGTGTCCCCGCTGGCGTACTGGTATCCGGTGCGGCCGCGGATGCGCTGGTCGCCGCCGGCGCAGAACGCCCACCCGCCGTCGCGTGGCGACGGGCCGTAGCCGGTGACCAGCACGCAGCCGACGTCCGGCGTCATCCGGGCGTGGTCCAGCGCGGTGTAGAGCTCGTCGACGGTGTGCGGGCGGAACGCGTTGCGGACCTCGGGCCGGTCGAACGCGATCCGCGCCGTGCCGTGGTCCGCGTGGCGGTGGTAGGTGACGTCGGTGAAGTCGAACCCGTCGACCGCCCGCCAGGCATCGGCGTCGAACAGTTCCGAGACGCCCGCTGTGCTCACCCGCGGAGAATATGGGCAGAGATCGGCGGCGCGCTGTGCCAGGGTGGCGGCCATGCAGGTGAGGTGGGCCGACGTTGGCGACGTCGACGAGCTGATCCGGTTGCGGGCGGTGATGTACGCCGGCATGGGCGAGCTGCACGAGGACGATGGCTGGCGGGCGGTGGTGGCCGAGCAGCTGAAGGCCGGGCTGCCCGACGGCCGTTACTTCGCAGCGGTGGTCGACGCCCCTGACGGCGAGGCCGGGCTCGCCACGTGCGGTGTCGGCATGGTGTGGCACCGGCTGGCCGGGCCTGGAGAACACACCGGGCTCCTCGGCTACATCATGTCGATGGCCACCGACCCGCGCTGGCGCGGCCGGGGCTACGCCCGTGCGGTGTTCGCCAGGTTGATGCAGCGGTTCACCGCAGACGGCGTCACCCGGGTCAGCCTGCACGCCAGCGTGTACGGGCTGCCGCTGTACCGCTCGTTCGGTTTCCGCGAGTCGGCGTATCCCGAGCTCTACTCACCCAAGCCGGCATAGCGACCTGCGGTTGGGGCGCACATGAAGCTGCCGGCGGCGGTGATCTTCGACGTCGACGGGACGCTCGCCGACAGCGAGCGAGACGGCCACCGCCCGGCGTTCAACCAGGCCTTCGCGGAGGCGGGGCTGCCCTACATCTGGAGCGTCGCGGAGTACGGCCGGCGGCTGGCCACGACCGGGGGGTTCCGCCGGCTGCGCGGATTCCTGGTCGAGCAGGGCCACCCCGACGACGAGGCCGAGGAGCTGGCGCGACAGCTGCACAAGCGCAAGACCACGCTGTTCCGGGCGGCCTGCGAGGCCGGCGAGGTGCCCAGCCGTGCCGGCGCCGGCCGGCTGATCGAGCAGCTCGGCAAGGCCGGCGTACCGGTCGCGGTCGCCACCACCGGCCGTCGCAACTGGGTCGCCCCGCTGCTGGACCGCCTGTTCGGGCTCGACAGGTTCGTGCACGTGCTCACCGGTGACGACGTCGGCGAGGGCGAGGCGAAGCCGGACCCCGCCGTCTACGTCCAAGCACTGCATCGGCTCGGCACCACGCCGCAGGACACCGTCGCGGTGGAGGACTCGCGCAACGGCCTGGACGCCGCCGTGGCGGCCGAGCTGCCGTGCCTCGTGGTCGTCAACGACTACACCGTCGACCAGGAGCTGTCCGCGGCCACGCTGGTCACCGACGCCTTCGGAGGGCCCGGGACGGCCACCGTCCTGGCTGGAGCACCGGACGCGCTGGACGGCGGCATGATCACCCCGGCGACCCTCGGGCTCGTCCTCGCAGGTCGGCACTGACGCTTCCAGGCTGCGCCCCGCGAAACCAACGCCTAGGGTGGCGACACATGCTGACAATCACCGAACCAGCAGCTACCGCCATCCGCACCCTGGTGTCCTCCGCCGAGCTCCCGGAGGGTGCCGGCCTGCGCATCGACGCGTCAGAGCAGAACGACGGGCTTGAGCTGGCCGTCGTGCCAGAGCCGCAGGATGCGGACACGGTCGTCGAGGACAGCGGCGCGGCCGTCTTCCTGGCTCCGGCTGCCGCCGAGGTGCTCGATGACAAGGTGCTCGACATCGAGCAGGTCGCCGACGAGGACGGCCAGGCGCAGCTGCGCTTCGCGGTCGCCCCGCAGGGCACCGGTATCTGACCACGATCTGACACGTCCGCTCGGCCCGCGCGTCGGGCATACGCTCGGCCTGTGAACCCGTCGACGGCGCAGGCCCGGGCGATGGTCGACGAGCTGGCGAGATCCGGCGTCACCGACGCCGTGCTGTGTCCTGGCTCGCGCAACGCGCCGCTGTCCTTCGCGCTGCAGGCCGCTGATGCCGCGGGGCGGCTTCGGCTGCACGTGCGCATCGACGAGCGGACGGCAGGGTTTCTCGCGGTGGGGCTGGCGCTGCGGTCCGGACGGCCGGTGCCGGTGGCCTGCACCTCCGGCACCGCCG
>JACDBJ010000401.1 GCA_013695005.1 Pseudonocardiales bacterium | reverse complement strand
GGTCGGCTCCGCTGACACCGTCACCGCGGCGAGGTCGACGCCCTCGTCCTGCAGCAGCGCCAGCGCCTCGGCCGCGGTCGGGTCGTCGCCGACGGCGGCCACCAGCTGGACTCGCGCCCCCAACCGGGCCGCGGCCAGCGCCTGGTTGGCACCCTTGCCGCCCGGCACACGGGACAGCTGCGAGGCGGTCAGCGTCTCGCCCGGCGCGGGCAGCGAGGGCAGCCGGGCCACCAGGTCCAGGTTCACGCTGCCCACGACGGTCACTTCTGGCGGCGGCACGGCATCATCCTGCGCTATGACCAGCATGTGGCGGGCGCCGCTGCGCGCGCGGTGGTCGCATCGCCGCAGTGCGAGGCGTGATCCGCGGCAGGCCCGGTTCCTCACCCTGGCCTCGCTGCGCTGGGTGATCCGGCACCGCGCCTGGACACCCTGGTACCTGGTCCGCTTCGCCCGGCTGGCGCGGTTCAGGCTGGCCAACCCGCACGTCATCCTTCGCGGCATGGTGTTCCTCGGCCGGCGGGTGGAGCTGCACGCCCGCCCTGGCTACGGCCGGCTGGAGATCGGGCGCTGGGTGCACATCGGCGACGGCAACTCCGTCCGCTGCCACGAGGGCTCGCTGCGGATCGGCGACAAGGTCGTCCTCGGCAAGGAGAACACGGTCAACTGCTACCTCGACGTCGAGATCGGTGCGGCGACGCTGATCGCCGACTGGGTCTACGTCGCCGACTTCGACCACGTCACCGCGGACATCCACCGGCCGATCAAGGACCAGGGGATCGTCAACTCGCCGGTGCGGATCGGGCCGGACTGCTGGGTCGGTGTCAAGGCGACGATCCTGCGCGGCACCCGGATCGGCCGCGGTGCGGTGGTCGGCGCGCACGCCGTGGTGCGCGGGGACGTACCCGACTACGCCGTCGCCGTCGGCGCGCCGGCCCGGGTGGTGCGCGACCGCCGGGCCGACTACGAGGCGGACGCCGCACGCCGTGACGCGGTGGCCGACATCGCCCGCAAGACGGCCAACGCCGTGCGCCGCTCCCTGGACGGCCGCCGGGAGAGCTGACCGCATGCCGGGTCGGCGCGCCGGTCGCCGCAACGGTCTGTGCCCCGGCCCGAGGGCATGCTTCACTGTCGGGTGATCACGGCCACAACGTGCGACTGGCCGAGCACGCAAAGGCACCGACAGACACAGCGTCGAGGGCGGGATGTCTCGATCGGATGACCGGTGGCAGGACCGGCTTGCCGGCCGGCTGCCGTTGCCGCGCGTCAGCGAACGGCCCCGGCCTCAGCTCGGGCCGCAGCTGGACGCCCCGGCATTGCCGGAGACGCGCAGCGACCTGCTCGTCATGGTCGACGCGATGTGGGTGCTCTGGGGCCCGTTCGTCTGCGAGCCCGAGCCGCAGCAGCCCTGGCAGCGGCACGAGCGATTCCTGCGTGACCTGCTCACCGGCGAGCGCGGCAGGGTGGACAGCTGGATCCTGCACGATCCGGGGCTGTTGGACCTCGAGCAGCTGATCGCCGAGGCCAGCGGGTCGATCTCGCGGGAGGCCAGCAAGCTGCACGCCGAGCTGCTCGACGGCTCGTGGGCCGCGGGCCGACCCGGTGACTGCGAGCCGGGTCCGGACGAGAAGCAGCGTTGGCAGCAGTGGCAGACCGGGCAGTCGGCCGCGGAGACGGTGCAGCGGCTGGTCCAGGGTCTGCGCGTCTGCAACCAGCCGGCCGACCGCGAGCACCGCAGCGACGCTGCGCTGGGCGGCCTGCTCAACTTCTACGGCTGCCGGATCTACCTGCACCCCGGGCAGTTGGACCGGCTGTGCGGCATGGTGGTGCCGGCAGAGAGGTTCGCCGACCACCGCCCGCATGCATGCCTTGACCTGCGGTTTCGTCACCACGTCGACCGGTACTGGCTCTACGCCACGCTCTCGCTGTGGAGCCATCGCCCGGCGAGCGTGCACCACGTCCCCAAGCCGCCGGACATCAGCGACAACCCCGCCGACAACGGCAGCGCGCGCGAGGTGCTGCCGGACGTCCGGACCCTCGGCCGCGAGATGGTGGCCGTGCGCAAGGAGTTCTACGGCCGGCTCAAGGACGTCTTCGAGCCCATCCGGCTGACGGTGTTCGAGCAGCGCTACCGCCCGCCGCGCTTCTGGATCACCAGCGGCCTCGCGCTGGCCACCGCGACCACCACCGACGATCTCCCGGCGCTCCGCGCGCTGAGCCGGGGCGTCCGGCAGATCCCCGAACCCGGCGTCACCGGGGTCGCCCAGGGTGTCGTCGAGGGCGCCGCTCGGGGACCGCAGCGCGTGCTGCGCTGGTTCGTCAACCAGGAGTCCGCGCCGTGCTACCTCGTGATCCCGTCGCGCTCGTCTACGACAAGCACGGCGGGCCCGGCCACGGCCTGGTCGCCGACTCCGACCTGTGGCTGCTACTGCGCATCCAGTGCCGCGCACGTCCCAACGACGTGCGCCGGGTCGAGCTCTGGTCCGACCGGCTGGCCGACCGGGCCAGGTCAGAGGGCCTGTGCGCCGTCGACATCCTGCAGACGATCACCGCGACCGGCATCAAGGCCGGGATGACGGAGGCCGAGTGGTCTGCTGTGCACAAGCGCACGTGCCCGCCGTCCTCGCAACCTGCGTGATGCGGGGATACTGACGGGGTGAGCGGCGAACCCGGCGGGCCCGGTGAAACGTCCGAGGCCGGTGAACCCATCGAGCAGTACCTGGAGAAGCTGCACGAGCAGTACACCCTCCTGGTGAACACCGCCGTGGAGGAAGGCCGCGAGGACCTCGCCGAGGCGTTCTCCGACACCTACGCCGACGAGGCGCTCCGGGCGATCACCGACGAGGACGGCCGGTAGGCGTCGCTGCGGCGGCCAGCCCGGCATCACTCGGCGTCAGTCGGCAGGGCCGAACGCGTTGCCGGTCGGGATCTTCGGCCGGCCGAGCACCACCGCGGGCCGCACCCGCGCACCGGCGTAGACGTCCACCGACTCTGCCGTGATCCGCTTCCAGTCGAACTCGGCGCCTAGCCGGTCACGCGCCGCTGCGGCGCGGGCTCGGGCCGCAGCCGGATCGGACAGCACGGCGCTCACCGCGGTGGCGATGCCGGGCACGTCGCCCGGCGCGAAGGACAGCCCGGTGACGCCGTCGGACACCAGCTCGGCGAGGCCGCCGGCGCTCGAGGCCACCAGCGGCGCGCCCGCCGCGGCGGCTTCCAGCGCCACGATCCCGAAC